>CAZBWK010000023.1:0-42604 GCA_964495655.1 uncultured Prolixibacteraceae bacterium
AGAATTCATGGAAATGACAGACGCTGTAATAACCTTTTTAAAGCGATATGGACTGCGGGTTGAAGTACGCGACCGCGAAAATAAAAAACTGACACCCTTTCGCAGGAATATACATTTTCCCGAACTGCTTTTTGAATCAGGTCTTTCCGGACACAGGGAGGAACGATTTTTAATTAAAATTGAGAGCGAGGATCAGAAAATGCCTTACAAAACTGTATTAGTCAATATCAAAGGTTGTGGACTCTATTTCCCGTTTCCTGTTCCTCCCGATAGTGTAATATGTTCTATGAAAATATCTGCCATGTTATCGCGCCAAAAAGGAAGGGATTTCTATGATTCAATGTTTTTGCTGGCACAAACTCAACCAGATTATTCTTTTCTTGCTGAAAAGCTAAATATTCATAATCGGGAGGAGTTAGAAACAATGGTGTCCCAAATTTTAAAAACAGTCGATTTAGACAAAAAAAAGAGAGACTTTGAACATCTGCTATTCAATAAAAGAAACAGTGAACGTATTCTCTCTGTTGGAGATTTTTTTCAGGATTTAAAATGAACTTTTTAAAAACAATTCACAGTTTTGAAATCCATCCCAAACTAAATATAGTTGTAACCACCCTGTAATTCCCGGTTCAATTACTCCTTTAAACTTTAACCCATTCAATTTGTTTGTAATTGAAAATGATTGTGATATGAAGGAGAATAAAATATATTCAAGAGGATTGTATACCTTAATTGTCTTGCTTCTAATTATCTCTGTTTCAGCACAGAATGCAAGCATGAGCGGTAGAATTGTGGATGCGGAAACCAGTGAATACATTCCTTTTGCATCGGTTTCTGTTTTCGATATTGGTTTTAATTCACTGCTGGACGGAACCATTTCTGATGAAAACGGATATTTCAGCATTGAAAATGCAGGGTTGGGTGAAATTCAGCTTGTTATATCCTTTATCGGATTCATCCCCGATACTTTATCAGGAATAGTTTTTACCAAAGAATCGCCGACGGTGAATCTGGGAGAGATCAAACTTACTCCTGCAGTAATCGAGCTTGAAGGAGTCGAAGTCCAGGGTTTTGCCAGTACCACCTCGCGGCATATCGACCGGCAGATTTACCGTCCCGGCGACTTTGAAACCACACGTGGAGGAACTGCCGTGGATGTACTTAACCGGTTGCCCGCTTTATCTGTTGATCCTGACGGAACCGTTTCGTTACGTGGAACAACCGATTTTATGGTTTACCTGAACGGAAAACCCACCCAAATGGACCCGTCGGTTCTGCTGGGACAAATTCAGGCAAACTCCATCGAAAGCATCGATGTGATTACTGTTCCAACGGCTCGTTACGAAGCGCAGGGGGCAGGCGGCATCATTAATATTACTACCAGAAGTTCAGGTATGGAAGGATTGTCGGTTGTGGCTGACGGATTGCTGGGCGGGGCTCCCTGGGCCAATAAAACGCATAAATACAGCGGACAGGATTTGAATTACTTTCGCTGGGGAGGCGCCATAAGCCTGATTTATCAGAAAAATGATTTAACTCTATTCGGCGGATTGAACCATGTAAAACGAAACCTTAAAAGTTTCCGTAGCGGCGATGCCCGTTTGCTGCAGTCCGATGGTTCTTATTACCACATGGTAGCCGATGGCGAACGCCTGGAGTGGCAGCAAAATTATTCGGCGAATGTGGGTTTGGATTATCGTTTGGACCAAACCAGCACACTTTCGGCATTCTATTATTTCGGTCACCGTAACGAGGGCCGGACGGCACATTACATCTACAACAATTTTTTCGGGGATGTAAACAAAAATCCGGTTGAGGGAGTTGATCCGCAAAACCGTTGGGTTTACAATCCGAATACCGATGACCGGACAGGTGTTTTTCACACTACAAATTTAGATTACACAAAAAATTTCGATAACAATAGTCAATTGCAGGTTTCGTTGCTTTATGAACATTCGGGACTGAGCTGGACCCTCGATAATCCCGATTATGATTTTGATTTTGCCAACGATAGGCAGAATGAGTTAATCAGCCATTTTTACCAGTCGGACGACACGCCTCTCGATGTCCGGTTCACCATCGATTATGAAAAGGAGCTGGACAACGGACATTCGCTGGGATTTGGGTTTCAGCCGCAATACCTGAAACAAACCGGTGGATTTAATTTCGATACCCTGAATGTTGCTTCAAATACATGGGGAGTAAATCAGCAATTCATAAACGACATCGACCTGTCGCGGGGCATATATGCAGGATATATAGATTATTCAGCGAACTATGGGAGGTTTAATTACATGGCAGGTTTGCGCTTTGAGTACACAGACCAGACGCTGGAACTGGATAATCCCGATTACCTGAATATTTTCCAGCGTCCACCACAACCGGTTTACGAAGTGAAACAGCTTGACTGGTTCCCTACATTGCACATGCGCTATGGATTTAACGAACTGAATGCGCTCATCCTGGCCGCAAGCAGACGCATTAACCGCCCGCCAACCAAAAACATGGTGCCGTTTTTGTATCGCCGCCACCACGAGGTTTATGTTGTGGGAGATCCTGAACTTAAGCCTGAATATCTGACCAATGCAGAACTTTCGCTGCAAAAAAGGGTGGGAGAACAGCAGTTTATCCTTACCGGATTTTATCGCGGAACCGATAATGCGATTTTTCGCGTGAACACGGTTTACGAGGAGGAAAATGTGCTTATTCGCAGTTATACCAACGCCGGCAATGTGCAGGCGCTGGGCGCTGAGCTTAACGCTAACCTTTCTGCAGGCTCCTTTGCCAAATTTTTTGTGGGTGGCTCGCTTTACGATTTTAATGTGCAGGGCGATATTTTCGGATTTCAGGAAAACAACAGGAGCACTAACTGGAGCCTGAAAGGAAACATGAATTTGTTTTTATCCCGATCGCTTAAATTTACTGCCGACCTCGATTTGCGTTCGGCAACTGTTACTACCCAGGGGCGGGATGAAATGTTTTATGTAACCAATGCCGCAGTGAACTACACTCCTGCAAAATTGGAGGGCTGGGATTTTGGCGTTAAAATAATAGATGTGTTTTCATCCAATGTACAGGGACTTTATACACGTGCCTATAACGCTTCGGGCACCCAGATTTTTTATCAGGATACGGAGTTTGACCGTTCAGGGCCTATTATCGAAATCACCGCTTCCTATTCATTTAACATGAACGGACGGCAGGGACGAAAAGCTGACAGCACCTTTGGGAAAGAGCAGTTTTAAAGAACGTTATAACCCATAAAATACTAACAGATATTTTAAATAACTTTGTTGACAATTTAATCCGCACATTGTGTTATTTTAATTTTGTTATATAATTACAACAAAAACCTTCTATGGTATTTACAGGCCTCGATATAATTTCTGAAGAACTGCCCCGAAAATTAACAGGAAAGAGGATCAGTGTTCTCTGTCATGCGCCCAGTATTAACTCTCAATACAGGTATATTGCCGATATCATCGGAGAGAACGGGGAGTGCACCCTTTCAGCACTTTTTGGTCCGCAACACGGACTGTATGGCGAAACGCAGGACAATATGATCGAATGGGAAGGGGAATTCCATACACGGCTCAGGGTACCTGTTTACAGCCTTTACGGCCTTCACCGGAAACCCTCAGCAAAGATGCTGGCAGATACAGACCTTTTCCTTATTGATCTCCAGGATGCCGGTGCAAGACTCTATACCTATATATGGACTGTAAAACTTTGTATGGAGGCCTGCAGTGAACGCGGAATACCGGTTTGGCTGCTCGATCGCCCCAATCCGATCGCTCCCCTGCCATTTGACGGCCCTGTGCTGAACAGGAAATTTTTCACCTTTGTCGGTGGGGCCGAGATCCCCCTTTGTCACCGTATGACTATCGGAGAGATGGCTCTCTGGATTAAGGAGTTTGAACTGCCCCGGTGTAACCTCACAGTTGTAAAGATGAAAAAATGGAGCAGAAATATGATGTACAGCGATACCGGTCTTCCATGGGTGCCGCCTTCTCCTAACATGCCAACAGAAAAGAGTGCAACAGTGTATCCGGGAATGGTTCTTGCCGAAACCCTCAATATCTCTGAAGGCCGGGGTTCCACTACACCTTTCGAACTTCTTGGAGCGCCCTGGCTGGATGTCCCTGAAGTTATCCATAACCTTGAAGGGAGAATGTTGCCGGGAGTGGTTTTCAGGCAGCACAATTATATTCCGACATTCAATAAATATGCAGGCGAATTGTGTCAGGGGATTTTCATTCATGTTACAGACCTTAGTATCTTCCGTCCTGTGATAACTGCGCTTCATCTCTTTGATGCAATAGCAGAAGTTTCACCTCCCGGGTCACTCAGGTTTCTTCCTCCTCCTTATGAATATGAAGATAAGCTGATGCCGTTCGACATACTTTCCGGTGACGAAGGGATGAGGCTTACCCTTTCACAACGTCTTCCGGTAAAAGAGGAGATCGCACGGTGGAAGAGCCAAACAGAAAAATTTATAAAGAGATTTGAAGCTGTCAGACTATATGATTGATACAGCGACATACGACTAAAAAGAGTAACGTTCCAGTTCCTCCTCAAGCATGGGATTACCGTAGGTTATATTATGTCCTTTTTCAAAATCGTAAAGGGTGAGTATCCTTAAACGATAATAAGCCACCCAGTATGTTCTTATAGAACTTATATAGTCCCTTTTGGCTGTTTCCCTCTCCTGGAGGGCAATGTTAAGATCAGTTATACTTAATTCACCATTCTGAAATTTTTTCAGAGCAATATTGTACCCGTTCTCTGCAACTTTATCTGCCTCTTCTGCTGTCCTGAGCTGGTCCTTGAGTAAGCCGAACTGTTCAACCTGGACAATAATTTCGCGGTCGAATTCTTCTCTGTCTTTGTTCACATCATATATTGTTAATTCTCTTTCCGATTCTGCCAGTTTAACTGTTGAAGCAGAGCGGCCCCAGTCAAGGATAGGAATACTTAATGAAATACGTAACATCCTGTCCCTTTCGGGTTTTTTATAAACCGAGAAAAAATCATCTGCGCTGTTTGATAATCCAAAACTGCCCCTGAGAGTGGTGCTCAGCCCTGTGCTCTGTTTTGCCTCGGCCAGTGCACGGTCAGCATTGATAAGTCTCCTTTGGAAATGGGTAGTTTCCAGACGGTTCTCTTTTGCTTTTTCCAGGGCAGTTTCCGGATTTATGTCAAAAAGGGTCATATTCAGTGGAATGATAAGGTCTATTTGTCCCGATTTTTCCAGGCCGACATACCTCCTCAGTTCGAAATCTGCATTTTTTAATGCCATATTAGCCTGGTTAAGGGCTTTTTGTGCATTCAGAACTGAGAGTTCTATCCTTGAATAATCATTCTCGGATATCTGGCCCAGCTCTTTTTTAACTTTCGAGATTTCAAGGTTATCCAGACTGTTCTTCAGGTTATTTTTCGCAAGATTAAAATTTGTCTGTACTGTCAGGTAATTAAAAAAATAGTATGTTGAATTAAGTGCAATGCTTTCAATATTCTGAATAAATCTTTTTTGTGCTTCATCATAGATCATAGGTTCTGTCTTACGATACCATTTCATCCAGTTATATGCAAAAAGAGGTTGTGTAAAACCCACTACAAAAGGGCTTCCCGAAAATCCGATCTCGTTTTTATTGAGATTCTGTATGCCGTGTGCAGTTGTTCTTGCATAGATGCTGGTCCCCAGCTGAGGTATTGACTGGCTCAATGACATGTTAGCAGAAGCAGCCAGGTTGGAAACCTGTTTAAATTCTATACTTCCGTCCGGCTGGGTTATGGGTTGTGTTGTGTTGGTATAGTTGGGGATATCTCCCGACAGGGTTAACTGAGGCCTGAAACGGGTTTTAAAGTTCCTGTAACGCCAGTAGTAATTAACATTCTGATTCTGGATATTTTTTGATGAGGGGGAATGGGTCAGGGCCATTTCGATAATTTCATCAAGGTTTAATTTGTAGTAAACTGAATCAGTTTGGGCGGATGACCGCATTACTGTCAAAATAATACCCAACAGTGTGTATGCTGTTGCCTTTCTCATATTATTATCTATTTTTCAATCTCGATTTCATTCAGATGCCTGAGTGCATTGACGCCCTCAGTGATAATCAGGTCTCCTTCGTCGAGCCCTGAAAGTATTTCCATATATTCATTCCCCTGTATGCCGAATGCGACCTCTTTTTTTACTGCTTTGTCACCTTCAATAACAAAAATCTTATGTGTCCTCAGTTCTTCAAGTTCGGGTATGTTTTTGATCCGCAGACTATTTTCTTTCAGGTCATTGATAATCTGTAGCTGTACCTGTTGGTTAGCTATAAGTTTCGGATGACTGCTCTCTTTTAAATGGACATTGAATTGTACTTTGTTATTCTCGACCATGGGTGTAATGTTGCCCACTGTGCCTTCAAGCTGTTCACTGTCAATGACAACAAGTACTTTGTTGCCGGTTTTTATATATTTGGCATGTTGTTCATCTATTGAGCCGCTTATTTTAAATGAAGTAAGGTCTGACATACGGACCAGCAGATTATCACGGTTTACTTTCTCTCCGACATGTCCCTGTACAGACAGGATTATTCCGGAGGAAGGTGCCCTGATAGTCATTTTGTTAAGGAGTTCTTCTCTTTCAGCCAGCACCTTCTCTTCTATGCTTATCTGGAGAAGTAATCCCTGCTCCTCGGCCTCAATTTGTTTCAACCGGATAGAGTTTTTTTCTACCAACATTTCCATATCCTTAACTGCCAGGGTTATCTCCTGCTTTGTCTGATCAATGCGGGCGGGCGAAATGCCGCCAACCTCCAGCAACTCTTCCTGGTCAGCTAATTGTGATCTAAGTGACACTATCCTGAGTTTTTTCACTTCTTCATTATAATCCAGGTCAAGCCGGGTGCTTTGGGCATTTAACCGGGTCCGCTCCAGATTATTGTAGCGAACCTTTAACTGATCTTTTAATTTTTCAATTTCGTTTTGTACATCTTCTGTATTTAATCTTAGAATGATCTCATTTTTATTGACCCTGTTTCCCGGTTCGGCAATAATTGACTGAATGATGCCGGCGGCCGGACTTAAAACAAGTACTTCGTTTTCTGATTCAACGACCCCTGTTGCATTGACCGTTGAAATTACCTGGCCCCGCTCAACAGTTGCCACTGAGTAACTGCCGCTTTTTAAAACTTCCGGTAAAAATAAGTAGTAGAGAAAAAATAAGGTAACAGCAATTATCACAATAAGGGAAAGGAGTATTATCGCAATTTTTTTCTTTTTTGTCATTGATAAGTCAGTTAGGTTTCTACAAATTAATATTTTTAAAAAATACAAAATTAATAAAAACCTTTTTCTGAAAACAAATCAGAGGTAAAATAGCGCACGGTTTAATTAAGGTTTTTCTTTTATATATTGGTATCTTTGTTTTAAATATGAGATGAATGGCAACAAGTGTGGTATTTTTGAAGAGTATCGGGGAGGTGACTTTGTTCAGGAACAGACGCTCGAAAAAAATTAAAATAAGTGTCAGGCCAGATAAATCAATATTTGTCTCTTTTCCTTATTATGTTTCTGAAAAAGAGGTATTGTCGGTTATTGCAAAAAGTGAAAGCCGGATCCGGAGCCATATACAACAGATCGGAGAAAAGCAGTTTCTCATTTCTGAAGGGTTAGTTCTTAATACTAAATTTCATAAGATCTGCTTCTGTAAAGGTGATAATGACGATATCCAAATAAAAGGTAAAACACTGGAGGTTACTTTCAGGGATTTCGATTCTGACCGAAGCCGTGATATGGCTGACCACTTGATAACCCGTGTTTACAGAGTGGAAGCCCGGAATATTCTGCCGCGACGTTTAAGAGAACTTGCTGAAAAGTATGGTTTCAGTTATAACAAAGTTACCGTCAGAAATAATAAATGTAACTGGGGCAGTTGTTCATCAGGAAATAATATAAGTTTAAATCTGCAGATGATGAAGCTTCCTGATGAGCTTATAGATTATATTTTGTTGCACGAGCTGGTTCATACTCAGGTAAAAGATCACAGCTCCCGTTTTTGGGAAAGACTGGATCGGGTTACCGGAGGAAATGCAAAGGGGCTGGCTAAGGAAGTTAAAAAGTATTCAACATATTCTTTCTGATATGGATTGGAATAAGCTATTGTCGAATAAAAGATTAGGTATAGAGGACTGGAGGCATGGAACGGATACTGAAGACAGATCCCAGTTTCAACGCGATTATGACCGTATAATTTTTTCATCACCTTTCCGGCGAATGCAAAACAAAACTCAGATATTTCCCCTGCCGGAGCATATTTTTGTTCATAACAGGCTTACCCACAGCCTGGAGGTTGCCAGTGCAGGCCGTTCATTAGGGAACCTGCTTGCTGATAAGCTGATGACAGAATTCCCGGATTACCCCAATATCAGGGAAATAGGTACGATCGTCTCTGCTGCCTGCCTTGCCCATGACCTGGGAAATCCGCCTTTCGGCCACTCGGGGGAAGCTGCTATTTCAAACTTTTTTGAGAATGGTGCAGGAAAGGTGTATAAAGGCAGGCTTACAATAGAGGAGTGGAATGATTTTGCCCGGTTTGACGGGAATGCCAATGCACTGCGCCTTTTAACACATCAGTTCAACGGAAAAAGACCCGGAGGTTTTGCACTGACCTATCCGACACTTGCCAGTATCGTAAAATATCCATATGAGTCAGTCGTGGCAACCAGGCAAAAATTTGGATTTTTTCAAAGTGAAAAGAGAGATTACAGACATATAGCTGAGGTGTTGCAAATCCCTGCCATAGAGTCAGATCCGGATGTATACGTGAGATATCCGCTTGTATACCTGGTGGAGGCGGCCGATGATATCTGTTACCAGATTATGGACCTCGAAGATGCCTGTAAACTCGGAATATTAAGTCATGAAAGGGTAAAAGAGCTTTATTTGGGCTTCTATGATCCTGAGGAGGACAGGGACGGTATAAGAAATATAGGAACTGTACTGAAAAGAGTGACCGACAAAAATGAGCAGATCAGTTTTCTCAGGGCAGGCGTGATTGGAAAACTTGTGCGTGAATGTATGTCTGTTTTTTTTGATAATTATGATGATATTCTGAACGGGAGCTTTGATAAAAGCCTTATCGGTTCTCTTCGAAAGAAGCAGGCTGAGGCTATGAACGAGGTAATAAAAGTTTCTTTTTCAGATGTGTATGCATTCAGGTCGGTGGTGGAAATAGAAATTGCAGGTTTCAAAATTATTGGAACACTGCTGGAGGAGTTCGTTGGTGCAGTAATTCATCCGGAGGATAAATATAACAAGAGGATCCTCTCCCTGCTGCCCGGTCAGTATAAACCTGAAAGCAAAAAATTATACCATAAAATTCAGTCGGCAGTGGACTTCATCTCCGGAATGACTGACGTTTATGCACTTGATCTCTATCGTAAGATCAAAGGAATTAGTTTGCCGGAGGTAGTTTAAAAAGAGACTCTGTTATATGCATTTTTTTACGAACTTTGTATAAATTTTAAATTAAGTTAATGAATACAAACTACAGCAGAGGAAGAAGGGAGAGGCAGGGATCACGAAAACAGGAAAGAGGCAGGAAGCCTGCTGCAACTGCTAAAACTTCCGGGAAAAAGATCCTGCAACTAAAAAAACGGCCTTCCGGGTCAGGGTATAAGGATACTGTGCTTCCAAGGAATAAACCTCATAAGCATGAAAGGCAGGAGGAGATCAGGCTTAACAGGTTTGTTGCCAATGCAGGAGTTTGTTCACGCAGGGAAGCTGATAAGTATATAGCTGCTGGACTGGTGACTGTGAACAATACGGTTGTTACAGAAATGGGGGTAAAGGTTAAATTGACTGATGATGTAAGATTTGATGGTAAAAAACTTAATGTTGAAAAAAAGGTCTATATATTATTGAATAAACCCAAAGGCGTAACAACTACTACTGAAGATCCCAAAGCTGAACTGACAGTTATGGACCTGGTTAAAGATGCCTGTGAGGAGAGGATCTATCCGGTAGGAAGGCTTGATAAGAATACTACCGGAATATTGCTGCTGACCAATGACGGTGATATGTCTGACCGGCTCACCCATCCAAGTCACCGTGTAAAAAAGATCTATCAGGTTACTCTTGATAAACAGGTTACCAAAAACCATATCCTTCAGATCGCTGATGGCATTGAACTGGAAGACGGCCCTATAGCAGCAGATATGATAAGTTATGTAGACCCGGCAAATAAGTTTGATGTGGGTATCGAGATCCATTCAGGCCGCAACAGGATCGTGAGACGTATTTTTGAACATTTAGGTTATAAGATAAAGAAACTTGACAGAGTTTATTTTGCCGGACTTACAAAAAAGAATCTGCCGCGCGGCAGGTGGAGAGTCCTGGCACCAAGGGAGGTTCAGTATCTGAAAATGAAATGATATTTAATAACAGGCCCTCTGTTGTTAATGTTCGATCCCCTGTGACTTATAACATGTAAATAATTTAATATCAATGACTTTAATAAAATCAATATCCGGAATAAGAGGTACTCTCGGAGGTAAAAGTGATGACGGACTGAGTCCTGTTAATATAGTTAAATTCACTGCTGCCTTTGCTGAATGGGTCAGACAGAATGCAGTTAACAGGGATCTGCGTGTTGTTGTCGGAAGGGATGCCAGAATATCCGGAGAAATGGTCAACTCTCTGGTAAACGGCACGCTGACGGGTATGGGGATTGATGTTATCAATATCGGCCTGGCAACTACCCCTGCAACTGAAATTGCTGTTGCAGAGGAGAACGCTGACGGAGGAATAATAATTACTGCCAGCCATAATCCGGGACAATGGAATGCCCTGAAGCTCTTAAAAAGCAATGGTGAGTTTTTGAATGGCATTGAAGGAAAACAGGTTCTGGATATCGCTGAGTCAGGTGTCTTCAATTTTGCCGGTGCAGATGATATCGGCAAAATAATTAAAAAGGACTATACTCCGGTGCATATTCAAAAAGTTATAGATCTGGAGCTCGTAGACCGCGAAGCAATAAGGAAAGCTGATTTCTCGGTTGCCATTGATGCTGTTAATTCGGTTGGAGGTGTTGCCATGCCCATGCTGCTTAAGGCTCTCGGTGTGGATAAAATATTGCCGATAAACTGTGAACCCAATGGCAAATTTGCACATAATCCCGAGCCGGTAAACAATAACCTGTTGCAAACCGCAGAGATCATAAAAAAAAGTGACGTGGATGTGGGGTTTGTTGTGGATCCGGATGTTGACAGACTCGTGATAATTAATGAAGACGGCTCTTTTTTTGATGAAGAATACACTCTTGTTGCAGTTGCTGATTATGTTCTGAGCATAACTCCCGGCAATACTGTTTCAAACCTCTCATCAAGCAGGGCTCTCAGGGATATAACTGTTGGTTATGGACAAATATATACCGCTTCTGCAGTGGGGGAGGTCAATGTGGTTGAAAAAATGAAGGAGATGAATGCTGTTATAGGAGGTGAAGGCAATGGCGGTGTTATCTATCCCGAAAGCCATTATGGCCGCGATGCGCTGGTTGGGGCGGCGTTGTTTCTTACCCATCTGGCAAAAAGCGGAATGAAATGTTCTGACCTGAGAAAGAAATACCCCGATTATTATATGTCTAAAAGTAAGATCGAACTGAATCCCGGTACTGACACTGATGATCTGCTGCTGAAATTTAAGGATTTGTATAAAGAGGGAGAAGTGAATGATATTGACGGAGTAAAGATCGATTTTGCCGGGTCATGGGTGCATCTGAGAAAGTCCAATACAGAACCAATTATCAGGATCTATGCGGAGGCAAAGTCTGAACAAAAGGCTATTGAACTCACAGAAATGGTGATCAGCCAAATCAGAAATATTGGTGCATAAAAAGGAGAACAGTTTAATTGCCTAACTCTTTTTTCAGCAGGTTAACGTTGTTTTGAAGGCGGGTAATTGTGGCATCTTTTTCCCTGATCTGTGCTTGTAATGAATTTATCTCCTGTTGCAAAACCTGCAACTTTTGATTTAATTCAGCACTCTTTCCGGATTCACTTTCTTTCTCCGCCTCAAGAACGGAGATCTTATCGTTAAGCAGGGATATCTGAAAATTATTATCATCGACAACAGAAGAAAGTTCTTTGTTTTCATTTTCGAGGTTCTGTAACTGCCTGTTGAGGGAGGAGATCATGCCATCTTTGGCTTTCATGTCCTCAATCATCCTTTGCCTTTCAAAACCAAAGGTGAAGCTTGTTTGCTGGAGAGACTCTTTCTGACGGTCAAGTGTTCCTTTTAATCCGGCGATTTCATTGTTCAGTGAGTCAATATATTGATCCTTTATGGCATTACTTTCCATGAGTTCATTTTTCATCGATTGAAAATCTGCTATGAGGGCTTCAATCCGTGAGGCACGGTAGTTATTCTCTTCTGTGAGCTTAATTACCTGCTCTTCGGCTTTTAGCCTTCCATCCTGCATCTCCAGATATTTCTTTTTGGCGACACATGAGGTCAGGAATATGAGAAGAATTGAAAAACTTAATGTCAGGGCCCGCTTCATAATACAATTATTTTTTTTAAAGATAACAAATAATAACTGAATAATATAACGTTATAACTACAGTGAATTGTATTATATTACTATTTTTATTAAATATTTTATCAATACAAAAATCATGAAATGAGCATGCCGAAAAAATTAACAATTATAATGAGATGAAAAATATATTGCTGATGTTGTCCTTCCTGCTGGCCGGACTTCTGTCGGTGGCACAAAATCCGGGTAACGTGATCCATTCTGTTAAGGGAAGGGTACTGAACCAGGTTACAAATGAGCCTGTTGCCTTTACTAATATAAGTATATCGGATACTTTTTACGGGACTGCAAGTGATGAAAACGGCAATTTTGAACTTAAAATTCCCGGGGAACTTGCCTCAGCGCAGATACATTTTTCTGCTGTCGGCTTTAAGAAGGTCGATTTTTCAGCCACTACGCTCATTAACCGTGACTATTCGATAGTTAAGCTGGAGCCGCAATCGTACGAAATTGAGCATGTTGATGTAGAGGCAAGGTCAAAAGTACTCATGACAATACTGCGGATGGCCTCAGAGAATATACCTTATAATTTTATCGGAGGCCCTGTTAATATGATTGCGGAGTTTGTTAATGAAAAGACTATCGATGACACTGTTAAATTTGAACAGCAGGCCGGGATATTTATATATGACAAGACCGGATATAAGAAACCTTCAGTTCTTGATGAATTCAGAATGCGTAAATATAAAATTACCAGGGAGGAGCCGGATTACAGTTTTTCAACAGGTATAACGAACTTCGATGAGTTGCTGGCACTTGACTGGGTACGGTCGTCTTCGTCTGTTCTTAATCCGGCACTTTCGGGCAGCTTTGATCTTGTTGTTGAAGAGGAACCTGTTATTAATGGCAAGTCAGCCTGGGTCATTGCATTTTCGCAACCTGACCCTGACATAGCCGGTTCAGGCGATTTTTATGCCACATCCTTCAGTGGAAAAATCACTATCCTGAAAGATGACTATATGGTGACAAGAATTGAAGGACGTGCTGAGTCTCCAAAGCATAACCGACAGGGAAGATTTCTTGCAGTGGGAGAGTCGAATTCAGATTATTATAAAAATGTATCTTACGATTTTACAGTGACATACAAAGATCTTAAGCCTGACAGGATCATTATGAATAAAACATATGAGTCTGACGGGAAAAAAGTTAAAGATTTATCGCGACTCACAATTAATCAGGTGCAGGTAACTGAAATAAAAGAGATAGCCACGAGAGATTATTTTGCAGAATGATTCAGCTATTTATAAGCAGACGGGCTGTCAGCCTGCTGTGTTGTTCCAGGTAGACCTTCTTTTTGGCAACGATCCGGTCTATGGTAGCTTTTGTATAGTGCCTGATTGTAACCAGTGTTAAACCTCTGTTGTATCTGATCTTATAATTTTGCGACAATTCGTCAGGGAACCTTTCAATATCCAGATCTGCAGAATCAGTGACAATATTCAGATCGATAGCCGATTGTTGCATCAAGGTAACCTTCACTCTGTTTTTCATGAGAAAGTTGATTACCCTGTCAATATCCGAGATACTTATAAATGAGAAGTCAATGGGAGTGAATGTGATCAGTATCTGGTCCTCCCTGAAGATATAGATCGGAGGAAGGTCAATCCGGTGGTCTATGGAATGGATCAGTGTCCCGGTACCCGCGGGATCTATGAAAGATTTTACATATAAGGGAATTCCCTTATTGTGTAAGGGTTTCATTGTTTTCGGATGGATCACCTTTGCACCTGAATGGGTCATCTCAACAGCCTCGCGGTAAGAGAGAGAATCTATCTTTACTGTCTCCCGCATTTTTTTAGGGTCCCCGTTAAGTATGCCGGGTACATCTTTCCATACAGATACACTCTCTGCATCCAGTACATTGCCAATAATGGCCGCAGTGAAGTCAGAACCCTCCCTTCCCAGGGTAGTTGTGAGGTTGGCAGGTGTTGAACCGATAAACCCCTGTGTTATATACAGGGAGGCATCCCTGAAATTAAAAACTTTTTTCATTAACCTGCCGGTAAGGGTCCAATCGACCGATGCATCCCTGAAAACATCATCAGTGCGTAAACAAGTGCGTATATCAATCCATAAATTCGACAATCCGGCTATGTTAAGGTATTCACTTACAATTCTTGTTGATACCAGCTCCCCGCAGCTTACAATCTGGTCATATTCGAAATTATAATCGAGTGAAGTGTCACTCTCCAGCTTCTCCTCCAGTTCATCAAAGAGTTTAGAAATTGATCCCGGTATATTTGCGCCATTAAAAAGCTGCTCACAGATGTGGAGGTGAAAATTTTTAAATTCCTGAAATATCTGCCATTTCTCTTCATTATTTTCGAAATATGCCTTCACAAGTGTTTCAAGCAAATTGGTGGTTTTACCCATGGCAGAAATTACCACTACAGTATTATCATTATAGCCGGATAGTATGTCAGACACCTTTCTTACAGCTTCGCTGTCCTTTACAGATGCCCCGCCAAATTTATAAACGATCATTTCCTGACAATAAAAATTTGAGTAAATCTAATACTGTTTTTACTACTATCCAACCTGATTAAAGCTGATTGTTAAATAAATTTTACCTTTTAGTCATAATTCAAAATAAATGCTTTATGGATCCGGGAACATGTGCCTGTCCTGATCCGGATATTATTGAAAAGCAGTAAGTCATGATTATTGCGGTTTAAAGCCATTTAAAGATCCTGCCTGAACACAAACCTGTTTTTCTTAAATATCAGCCTGCCCCAGTAAACAAAAGGGGTATCGGCAACAGCAACAATCCATTTCAGAAAATAGGTGGTTATAAATATTTCAAACAGCACGCCGGTTTCAAAAACGCCATAAAAGGCAACAGTTACAAATACAACACTGTCAATTAGCTGAGAGATCATAGTACTCAGGTTATTTCTGATCCAGAGCTGGTTCTCTTTATGGAAACGTTTTTTCCAAAAATGGAATGCCCACACATCATGTTGTTGTGACAGCAGGTATGCCAATAGGCTGGCTAATGCAATGCGGGGCAGCAGGCTGAAAATTGTGTTTAAGGCATTATGGGTGACTGAAGAAAATTCATCTCCTTCCAAAGGTTTGAAATACAATGCAAGGTTCATTATAATAGTAATTGCTATCAGACTGTAAAATCCTGTCCATACTGCTTTCCTTGCTTCTTTTTTTCCGTAATTTTCAGAAAGGATATCTGTTATAAGGAATGAAGTGGCATAAACAATATTGCCCAGAGTTGCAGCAAGTCCAAACAGTTTAACTGTCTGGATAACCTGAATGTTTGCGGCAATGACGGAAACAGGGATCCACATTATGAGTCCCCATTTGCCAAATAGTTTATACGCCAGAATTATAAGGAGAAAATTCACCAGCAGCATTGCCAGCCAAAGAAGTTCATTATTCATTTTTTTCATTTTAGTCGCAGGGTGATGGAACCTGCCGGTGTTCAGATCTGCAAAATTATGATTATCTCTGTTTGTTGCAAAATATAGCAAAAAAAAAGATAACAATTACTTTTTTTGTCTTTTATAAATTTCGAAATACTCTGTTATTGCTGTCCTTACTTCATATTCAGTTGCTGTATAAGGGAGGACATTCTGTGCATTAAACCATACCATAAATGTATCTGCATTAGCCTCATTAAGTCCGGTAAGCTTCATTACAACCTCTTTATTGTAGTTTTTTGAATGCATCTCCCAGTGTTTTTCAAGCATCATAGCCTCCCTGACATCCCTTTTCTCTTTTTCGCGGCGGCTCAGGTAATATTGCCAGTATGAGATTGGGTTGAAGATAGCAGATAAAGCAGGTGGTTTCTCATTAAATGCATCTCCGCGCAACTCAGGGGGGATATCAGTTGGCTTACCTGTGCCCAGGCCTTCTGCTGCTTTTGGTTTATCTCCTGTTACCTCTACCTCTCCCACTAAAAGGTTAACGGGATTCATTACAAAGGTGAGTATCTCCTGTTCGTTATAGTCCGGGGGAATCCTGATTATTTTTTTTTGATATCCTACTGATGTAGCTTCAAGGCTGTCGATATTCAGTATTTCCATTGAAAAATATCCGTTCGCATTGGTTATTGTGCCGCTGTGAGTCCGGTTATTTATTATGTTGGCATAAGGTACGGCGCTACTGTCGGCCGCACTGACGATCCTGCCTTTGAGCCTGACAATAATGGGATCTATTAGCAGAGGGTCAATTTGTGCCCGGGCTTGCCGGCCTGTTAATAGGAGCAAAACAAATCCTGTATAAGCGACAAATTTCATGCTCGTTTCGTATAAAAATTCATTTCATAGATGCAATGCGATCTTCCAGCACCCTTATTTTGGCTTCAGCGTCGGCCTGTTTTGCCTTTTCCCTGTCAACTACCGACTGAGGTGCATTAGCTACAAATTTTTCATTGTTAAGCTTTTTCTTTACTGAATCTAAAAAACTCCGTGCGTATTTAAGTTCTTCTTCTAATTTTTTCGTTTCCTCCCCGGTATTGATAAGTGAATTAACCGACATATAAAAGTTGGTGGATTTTACTCTGAAAGAGGTGGCACCCTGTTCCTCTTTGTCAGTTAATTTTATTAGTGAGAGGTTGCCAAGTTTTTTTACAACAGCCTCCAGTCCGGGTTCATATCCTTTATCGCCTGGCCGTACCTTCAACGCAAGCATCTCCTTGTTGGCTATGCTGTTATTTTTTCTGACTGTCCTTATGCCGGCTATGGTCTCCTTAACGTTTTCAAATGCAATTAACAGATCCTCTTTATATTCGCTCGTCTCCGGCAGCCGGCTGACCATAATGCTGTCTCCCGGTGTTCTCTCTTTGAGTAATTGCCATATCTCTTCTGTGATAAATGGCATAAAAGGGTGCATTAACCGTAAAAGTTTATCGAAGAGCTCTATTACTTCATTATATGTTTTTTTGTCAACCGGACTTTTATAGGGAGGTTTTACGATCTCCAGCAGCCATCCCGAGAATTCGTCACGCACAGTGGTATATATGGTCATAAGCGCCTCCGAAATCCGGAACTGCTCAAATTGTCCGTCGAGAATTTCAATTACCTGGTCAAGTTTATTGTCAAACCATTCTATTGCCAGCTTTGAATATTCAGGCTGTTCAATTTTCTCTGAGACTTCCCAGTTTTTTACAAGCCTGAATGCATTCCATATTTTTGCAGCAAAGCCTGCTCCCTGCCGGGGGAGGCTTTCGTCGAACAGCAGATCACCGCCTGCGGGGGAGCAGAGTAACATGCCCACGCGGACACCATCAGCGCCATACTTATTTATCAACTCAAGGGGATCAGGTGAATTACCCAGTGATTTGGACATTTTCCGCCGCAGGTTATCCCTGACCATACCTGTAAAATAGACATTTTTAAAAGGATATTCACTTTTATATTCATATCCTGAAATTATCATCCTTGCGACCCAGAAAAAGATAATATCAGGAGCTGTCACCAGGTCGCTCGTGGGGTAATAATATTTTATGTCTTCATTATCAGGATTGATAATTCCGTCAAATACAGAGATAGGCCAAAGCCAGCTCGAGAACCATGTATCCAATACATCTTCATCCTGTTTCAGGTCATCAATGTTGAGGTTACAATTACCGGTTTTCTTTCGTGCTGCTTCAAGAGCCAGGTCAGCAGTTTCGCTACAGAAGTAAGTTCCGTCCTTCAGGTACCAGACCGGGATCTGATGCCCCCACCATAACTGGCGGCTGATGCACCAGTCCTTGATATTGCTCATCCAGTGGCGATAGATATTTTTAAATTTGGAAGGGTAGAACATTATATTATCGTTCAATACATTCTCAAGTGCAGGTTTAACAAGCTCCTCCATCCTGAGAAACCATTGAACAGATAATTTCGGCTCTATAACTACATCAGTCCGTTCAGAAAAGCCTACTTTGTTTTTATAATCCTCAATTTTTATGAGATTTCCCTCCTTTTTTAGTTCAGGCACTATCTTTTCCCTTGCATCAAAACGGTCTGATCCGATAAAGATCTCTGCCTTTTCACTTAATGTCCCGTTATCATTAAATATATCAATCACCGGCAGATTGTGCCGTAACCCGATTTCGTAGTCATTAATGTCATGGGCCGGGGTTATTTTTAGACAGCCGGTACCGAACTCCATGTCAACGTAGTCGTCTTCAATTATTGGTATTGACCTGTTAATAAGAGGTACCAGTACTCTTTTTCCTTTGAGGTTATTAAATCGTTTGTCAGCAGGATTTACACATACTGCAGTATCGCCAAGAATGGTTTCGGGGCGTGTAGTGGCAATTGTTACGGATCCCTCCTCCCCGTCAATTTTATAATTTATATAATATAATTTCGAATTTACCTCTTTATAGATTACCTCTTCATCTGAGAGTGCCGTTTTTGCTGCCGGGTCCCAGTTGACCATTCTGACTCCCCTGTATATATATCCCTTATTGTAAAGATCGACAAATACTTTTATTACCGATTTGCTGCGTATCTCATCCATTGTAAAGGCAGTACGGTCCCAGTCACACGAAGCCCCCAGCTTCTTTAACTGTTCAAGAATGATACCTCCGTGTTTATGGGTCCAGTCCCAGGCATGCAGGAGGAATTCTTCACGGGTAAGATTGTGTTTGCTGATCCCTTCATTTTCGAGTTTGCTGACCACTTTAGCTTCAGTTGCAATAGAGGCATGGTCAGTACCCGGAACCCAACAGGCGTTTTTCCCTGTCATACGGGCACGCCGAATTAAAATGTCCTGTATAGTGTTATTCAGCATGTGTCCCATATGTAACACGCCGGTTACATTTGGTGGCGGGATCACTACAGTATATGGTTCACGCCTGTCGGGTTCAGAGTGAAATAACTTATTGTCAGACCAGTATTTGTACCATTTCTCTTCAACTTCGGCAGCGCTATACTTGCTCGGGATCTTCATCATGTGATTTATATAAAATTAGAGGCACAAAAATAGAAAAAACGCTGCAATTGTTAAAGAGATCAGGTAAAAGTTACAACTCCCAGACTATTTCTTCAGTTGCAATTGATATACACTGAATATTATAGTCTTTATTAGTGCCGGCTCCGGATTCATATAAAATTGCCAGTAATTCGAGGCGGCAGTTATCACCTGTCTGCGGTATGCTGTTTGATCCGGCCCAGCCGTCATCCGTAACACTGAATGCATAGTCGGTTTTATTATCGGCTAACTGGCTGCTCAGGAAGATGATCTCTCCTTCTGCATTGTATAGCCTTACCCTGTAGTTGTCTGCACCGGTAACGGTTTCCCAGTATGTTTTCACCTGTGAACTCTCAAATTTTATGGAATCTATTGTTGCCATTGCCAGCTCTTCATCCTCCAGTTCATCATCTATTTTCATTGGTGGTTCGCCTTCCTGGGTGCTTGTTACGGTGAATTCATAAATTCCGGCTGGCGGCATTCCAGGTGTATAGTCTTCATCTGCAGGGAATAAACTGAATATTTGAGGATTCACCTCGTCACCTTCAAGATCCCATGATCCTCCTTCCGGTCCGTCAATAGAAACTGACTCCAGTTCCTTATTGCCAAAAACCCAAAAAGCCAGTGCATATTTCTCTTCTCCGCCTTCTGATATTTTTTGAATGAAGACATCCGGCAAAGCATCAAGGATAGGAGGTTCGGGATCGTTAATACACGATATCAGAAAAAACGGGGCAAACATTAAAGTTGATAAAATTCTCAAAATTGTTTTTCTTTTTTTCATGGTACTTTTTTAAATTTATGTTGTTATAAAAAATTGTCTAAAGGATAAACGTTAAATATCCTGAAAGTAATACAATAATAATTTGTGTATTTCCTGGTCTGTTAAGAAATTGATGCAGAAAAAATGTAAAGGGTTGCGTTTACCGGTTATTCTTTGCCGAATATAAAAATAAGCGAACTGCATTTGCGGTAATCGAAAAAGCTCAGGAGCCAGGATATTTTGCCTGTAATAACTCCTTTAATAAACGGGATCTTAGAACCTTTATATTTTTCACTTAATATTGAAATATAAAAAGCGTCGAGAGGCATCTTTTTGATTCCTGTTAGTTTCAGCCCGTGTTTTTCTCCGAGGATCTTCATCTGGTCAGGACTGAAGTGCCATATATGGCGCGGCACATCATAGGCAGCCCAGAATCTTTTATAAAACCGGGCATCGAATGAATTGCTGTTTGGAACGGCTACTATAAGGAATCCGTCATCTTTCATTAACCGCCTCAGTTGTTCCATATATTCATTTAAGTTGTATATATGCTCCAGAACATGCCACAGGGTGATCATATTAAATTGCTTATCATCGAATAATTTAATGTCGGACGGAGTGTTTAAATGAATATTGAATTTTTCTTTTGCAAAATTTCTGGCATTTTCACTTTTCTCAGTTCCGTATACTTTCCAGTCATGATTTTGCATTTCGTTTAGAAAAAATCCGGTGCCTGCACCCATATCAAAAAGAGAGCCTGATTTTCTTTTTGATATTTTTTCTATCAGCTTTCTTTTTCGTTCTGACATATATCGGCGGACCGGGTGATATAACTGGTTTATTAAACCTTTTGATGTATTTGAGTGGGAAATATAATTTTCTGACTGATAGTATTTATCTGAATTTTCCTCCGGTTCAATGTCGTTTGTGAATTTGAGACCGCAACCTGTACATTCCAATATATTAAAATGCTCACCTGATACATAATGGTCTTTGCATGTCAGAAACGATCTGAATTTGGTGTTTCCACAGACGGGACAAACGGATATTGAAAATTTTGGCATTTGTATTTGACTGATTAACTGTATATTAATGATTTTTACAACTATTCATACCATTGGCTGAGACGAATGGCACGGGTTAGCCGGGTAGTGACATGTCACTGAACCAGTCTTTAAATGATCAGCATTGCATCTCCGTATGTTCCGAAACGATAATTCTTCTTGATAGCAATCTGATAAGCTTCCATAACAAAATCGTAACCACCAAAAGCTGCAACCATCATTAAAAGAGTGGAATATGGCAGGTGAAAGTTAGTTACCATACGGTTGGCAACGCTAAATTCGTAAGGAGGGAAGATAAATTTATTTGTCCAGCCCTCAAAAGGTTTCAGGAACCCCTGTGTTGAAACAGAGCTTTCCAGAGTGCGTGTAACCGTAGTTCCCACTGCACATACATTTTTTTTGACCATTTTGGCCTTATTTACTTTTTCGCAGGTTTCCTCTTTTATCCAGATCTGCTCAGAATCCATTTTATGCTTTGTCAGGTCTTCAACATCGACACTTCTGAAGTTGCCCAATCCAACGTGAAGAGTAATAAAAGCAAATTCAGCACCTTTGATTTCAAGCCTCTTGAGTAATTCGCGACTGAAATGCAGTCCTGCAGTCGGAGCTGCAACAGCTCCTTCATGCTTTGCAAAGATTGTCTGATACCGCTCCTTATCTTCAGGTATTACCGGCCTGTTAATAAATTTGGGAAGCGGGGTTTCTCCGAGGCTGTAAAGTGTCTTTTTGAATTCATCGTACGGACCGTCAAATAGAAAACGAAGAGTTCTTCCGCGGGATGTGGTATTGTCAATCACCTCCGCTACCAACATGTCGTCTTCGCCAAAATATAATTTATTGCCAATGCGAATTTTTCTTGCCGGATCAACTAAGACATCCCACAATCTTTGTTCCCTGTTTAACTCCCTCAGCAGAAATACTTCAATTTCTGCACCTGTCTTTTCTTTATTGCCATATAACCGGGCAGGGAATACTTTTGTGTCATTAAAAACAAATACATCCTGGTTGCCAAAATAATCTATTATTTCTTTGAATGTTTTATGTTCTATTGTCCGGTTTGCCCTGTCTAAAACCATCAGTTTTGATTCATCCCTGTTATCTGCCGGGTGTAAAGCAATCTTTTTCTCATCTAAGTCAAACCTGAATTTCGATAATTTCATTTTTAATTATTTATTGTTATGGTAGCCCCGATGATCATTGGGAGTACTTCCATGATAAATGGATCATGCATAATTGATATTAACTATTATTTATGATCGTTCGATATACCCTGATAAACATAATTTTGTGAAACAATACGTAAAAAACACTAATTAGTTACAAATGAATTTATGTTCTTTAAAAAATTATCAATAGTCATTGCATCTTTCACATTATAATCTCCAATTTTTGTTCGGCGAAGTTCTGTTATATATGCACCGCATCCCAGTTCTTTGCCGATATCTCTGGCCAGCGCTCTGATATAAGTTCCTTTACTGCATTTGACGTATATTGTAATAAAGGGTAATTCAATTGATCTGATATCTATACTTTTTATAACAACTTTCCTGGGACAAAGTTTAAGGTTTTCTCCTCTTCTGGCATAATCAAATGCTCTTTCTCCTTTTACCTTAACAGCTGAATAGAGCGGGGGGATCTGATCTGTCTCGCCCACGAACTTATGAAGTGTTTTATCAATAATTTCCCTGGTAAGGTTTTCATAAGGCTTATGATCTACTTCCTCAGTTTCCATGTCATATGACGGGGTAATGGCACCCAGTTTCAGGGTGGCTGTGTATTCTTTTTCCTTATCCTGAAATGATTCAATCAGTTTGGTAGCCTTCCCGGTGCATAATATCATTAATCCGGAAGCTAAAGGATCTAATGTTCCGGCATGACCGACTTTCATCTTTTTAATACCCAGGTTACGACAGAGAGTATTACGTACCCTCTGTACCAGATCAAAAGAGGTCCACTCCCGGTTTTTGTCAAATAATAAAACCTCACCCTTTAAGAAATTATATGTTTTTTTTTGACCGGCCAAACTTAAATAGCTAATAATCAGAATATTAAAAATAAGTCAAATCAGGATGCAAAGATAGCAATAAGACCGATAATAAAACAATAAATTCCAAAATAAATTAGTTTTCCTTTTTTTACAATTTTTATCATCCATGAGCAGGCCAGCAGTCCTGAAATAAAAGCAGCAGTAAATCCTGTGATCAAAGGTATGCTGCCAATTTTTTCGGCAGAAGAGAATTCTCCTCCGGCAATATCAAGTATTGCCGCCCCTATGATAGGTATAAGTACCATAAGAAATGAAAAGCGTGCTATTTCATCCTTGCCGGTTTTCAGAAGCAGACCTGTGGAAATTGTCGCCCCGCTTCTCGAGATGCCAGGGATCACTGCAATTGCCTGTGCAATTCCAATTATAAATGAATTTTTGAATGTTACCGGTTTTTTCCCTCCTTTCACCATTGTGGCCAATGTTAACAGTCCGGCAGTTACTATTAACATAAACCCGACCAGCAAAAGGTTTCCCGTGAAGAATCGTTCAATCTCCCGGGCAAAAAAAAACCGGCAATCATCACCGGGATCGTTGAAACCAACAGTTTAGAAATATAAATAGTTGATTCATTCCATTCAAATTTTAAAACTCCCTTGATCAGCTCCATGATCTCTTTTCTGAACACTACAATTGTGCTTAATACTGTTGCTAAATGAACTACTATAGCAAAAAACAGGTTGTTTTCTGTTTTAACTCCGAGCAGGGCATGGCCGATCTCAAGGTGACCGCTTGAGCTGACTGGCAAAAATTCAGTTAATCCCTGAAGAATTCCAAGAATGAGTGCCTGGATCCAATCCATAATGTAAATATGTTAGTCGTTAGTATTTTTGGGTTTCTTAAGTATGGCGTATATCTCAAATATGAGTCCGAACAAAATTACCATAGGGGCTAATGTAATGCGTCTGAAGCTGAATATCTCAGGATTAAACACCTCGGGATCATCGCTGCCACCCCCTATCATTAAAATGAAACCCAGGACTATAATAGCAAAACCAATCGCAATGAGCCGGTAATTTTCTTTGCCCAGGGCAAAACCTGCATCACTGACTGGCTGTTCTCTGATTGACTTTTTTTTCTTCATAGCGGCAGTAAAGATAATTAAATAAGTTTTTGTCGTAAAAATTATATTCAATGTTTTTTAATAAAAATATTTAAAAAACCTGACCTGCCCAGTGCCATCACCACTACCCCGGCAATGGTGATCATGCCACCGAGGATCTGATGTGGAAGTGGCAGTATGCCAAAGAAAAGGAATGATCCTGCCAGAACAAAAATTCCTTTAAGACTTTGGACTATCGATGACCGGGAGGCTTCAATGTATCTGAAAGAATAGTATATAGCCAGTATTGCAATGAAGGGGCCGAGGATAGCTCCTATTGTAATGTTTTTTAATGCCGAAATCGGTATTAAAACAGATTGCCTGTAAGCAATAAGCATTATTACAGAAAAGATTAAGAGCCAAAATGACCTGTTGAGGTTTAGCACTTCAGGACTGATCTTTTTTACATGTACTTTTACTACCAGTGAAGCAGCAGTTGCAAAGAAGGCATTGAGCATTACTATACCCGCACCCGGAATAAAGATCATATCAGGCGAGGCTTCTCCCGTATAGCTTACTATAAAAGCGCCGGTTATGGCTAATATAACTCCTGCCGCTTCAGTAAGTCCGAATTTTTCGCTTAAGACTATTACCCCTCCTAAAAAAAGCATTACAGGAAACATATTGCCTAAAAAGGATGTTACAGCAGGATTTGGTATGATGTGGATCGAAAGGTAAAATGTTGTGGCTGTTACTATTTCAAGAATACCAAGCAATATCAGGATTGAATACTGGTTTTTTGTAAAGCTTTTTATTTGTGCCAGCTTTTTTGTGGATAAAGAGTATATCAGCATAAGTATTGTGCCCGCCAAAAACCAGTAAACTCCAAACTGTGTAAGGTGAACTTCATTTAAAGCAGCTTTACTGAATATATACTCATTAGAAAATGCTACAGTGCCAACTAATGCAAATAAATATCCTTTTGCTGTATTCGATTTTATATTCATAAACTGCTAAATAAAAGTACGAATGTACAAAAAATGGGTTCATATTTAAAGACCGGATATGATGGGCTGCAGGACAGCTGATAATAAACGTAAAAGTTTATCTTTGCATTGATTCGAAGAAATGATTTTTTATTAAACCGTAATATTTGAAGTTTATGTTACCAAAAATAAATCCCGCCACAACAAAGACATGGAGTAAACTGACTGAGTATTTTAAAACTTTCAGAGATGTTCATATGAGACAACTATTTGAGAATGATCCTGCAAGGTTTGAAAAATATTCATTGAGATTTGAAGAAATCTTCCTTGACTTTTCAAAAAACAGGGTCGACGACACCGTATTCAGGTTGTTGATTGAACTTGCTGAAGAGTGTGGACTGCGGGAAGCCATAGACAGTATGTTCAGCGGGAAGAAAATAAATGTTACAGAAAACCGGGCAGTTCTCCATGTAGCGTTGCGAAACCGTTCCGGTAGTCCTGTCTGTGTTGACGGTCAAAATGTTATGGATGAGGTAAATGATGTGCTCAGTCAGATGGAGAGATTTTCAGAGGATATTATTTCAGGTAACTGGAAGGGTTATACAGGGAAAGCTATCTCTGACATTGTCAATATAGGCATAGGAGGTTCTGATCTCGGGCCACTTATGGTTACTGAGTCTTTGAAGCCGTATAAGAAAGATAATATCAACCTGCATTTTGTCTCTAATGTCGATGGAACCCATATTGCTGAAACATTAAAGAAGCTGGATCCTGGTACCTCTTTGTTCATTGTCGCCTCAAAGACCTTTACAACTCAGGAAACAATGACAAATGCCAATACAGCGCGTGATTGGCTGTTAGCTTCTGCTGCTGATCCAAAATTCATAAAAAATCACTTTGTGGCTGTCTCGACAAATAAAGAGGCTGTTTCAAAGTTTGGAATTGACACTAAGAATATGTTTCGTTTCTGGGACTGGGTGGGAGGCCGTTATTCGTTATGGTCAGCCATAGGTCTTTCAATTGCCTGTGGAGTGGGCTTTGATAATTATATCAGTATGCTCGAAGGAGCCCATGCAATGGATAATCATTTCAGGAATAGCGATCTCAACAAAAATATACCTGTGATTCTGGCAATGACAGGTATATGGTATAATAATTTTTTCGGTGCAGAGACTGAGGCTTTGTTACCTTATGATCAATATATGCACCGTTTTGCTGCATATTTTCAGCAGGGAAATATGGAGAGTAACGGGAAATGTATTGACAGAAACGGAAAGCCTGTGAGCTATCAGACCGGTCCGGTAATTTGGGGTGAACCCGGAACTAACGGGCAACATGCATTTTATCAGCTTATACATCAGGGTACTAAACTCATTCCCTGCGATTTCATAGCTCCTGCCATAAGCCATAATCAGATTGGCGACCACCATGAAAAACTGCTTGCTAACTTTTTTGCCCAGACAGAAGCCATGATGATCGGGAAGTCAGAAGAAAAAGTAACAGAGGAGCTTAAGTCAGCCGGGAGGACTGATGATGAGATAAAAGCCCTCCTGCCTTATAAAGTCTTTAAAGGCAATATTCCTACAAATTCGATCCTGATCAGGCAATTGACACCCCGCACCCTGGGCTCCCTGATCGCATTGTATGAGCACAAGATATTTGTTCAGGGGATTATCTGGAATATATACAGTTTTGATCAATGGGGTGTGGAGCTTGGCAAACAACTGGCAGGTAATATACTGCCCGAACTGAATAAAGCAGGACATGTAACAGGGCATGATGCATCCACAAACGGATTGATAAATGCATATAAAGAGATGATAAAAAAGTAACACCTTCTGTTCACATAAGCTTCATAGTCAGTTTAGACATCTCTTTACGAGCGGGAAAATTCTGATATAATATATTATAGACTGCATCACAAATAGGCATGTAGACATCATATTGCATATTAATTTCGTGAATAGACCTGGAGGCATAGAATCCTTCGGCAACCATATTCATGTCGAGGAAGGCATTCCTGACTGAATAGCCTTTGCCTATCATAGTGCCAAACATCCTGTTGCGGCTAAACTGTGAGTAAACTGTCACTATCAGGTCACCCAGGTAGGCTGAATCCTTTATATCACGGCTTATAGGGTGTACAGTGTCTACAAAGCGTTTTATCTCCCTGATTGCATTGGAAACGAGCGTAGCCTGAAAATTATCTCCATAACGGAGTCCGTTTGCAATACCTGCTCCTATTGCAATAATATTTTTCATAACAGAGGTATATTCGGTTCCCCAAATATCGTCAGATATTGAAGTCAGAATATACCTGCTGTGAATCAAACGGGCAAAGTTAGAAGCTTTCCCTTCATTCAGACTGGCCACTGTAAGGTAGGATATCTTTTCAAGAGCAACCTCTTCGGCATGACAGGGACCTGCGATAACACCCACATTGTCGAGAGGTACATTGAAAAATTTGTTAAGGTATTCAACTACCAGCAGATTCTCTTTTTGAACTATACCTTTAATGCCGGACAGGAAATATTTTTTGCTTACATCAATCCTGACCTTGTTCATTATTAAAGGTAAAAATGCCGACGGCACAGCAAGCACAATAATATCCGAGTCTTTAATTATTTTATTGATATTATTATAAAAATGAATTCGGTCAACATCAAATTCAACACTTTGTAAATATCGTGGATTGTAATTCAGTTCCCTGAAACTATCTATAGTTTCGGTTTTTCTGAAAAACCAGTTTATCTGCCCTACATTCTCCAGAAGCATTTTTGCTAATGCAGTAGCCCAACTTCCACTCCCTATTACGGCTATCTTATCCGTCTTAATATTCATCTTTCTAAATTAGGGTTGCAAAAATAGAAAGATTTTTTATACTCATTTTCCAAATTTTTTAAATCGGTGAAATGAAAAATTGATTTAATTTTATATTTCACTGTATATGAAAAAGTTATAAAAACATATAATCAAGAGTTAATTTACAATAGCTGCTATGGCTGCGCCGAGCAGGCTTGAATTTTCGACCTCTGTAATTTCATAATAGCGTTTTTTATCACCGCTGAGGAAATCCTGCAAAAAGGCATTAAACATTTCCTGAAAGTTTTTCATCTTATAGAATGTAGTTCCTTCGATTGTCATTAATACCGGATTGTCAGCAGATCTTGCCTTGCCTGTTTTAAGGATTACCGCACCAAGGTTTGCTGCCACAAGCTTTGCAGCTCTTTCGATGATCCCTTCAATTATTACAGCTGCCGAATTTTTGTCTTCATCAGTTGCTAATACTTTTGCCAATGGATTGCTGTCAGCATCAATATTACATACAAACTTATTTACTTCTTCTGTTGTAAGGTCCTGCAGTTTTTTAACCTGCGATTTTGTTTTTTCTGAGAAAACATTTTCATCAGCAGCAACCTTAAGTGCAGTTGTGCATAATCCTCCGAAATAACCCCCTGCGATCATTTTTTCAAATGTGTAGCGCCCCGGGTTTTTAGTCTGATTGTCGAACAGAATATCGATATCGGTTTGTGTTACCTTTGCAAAATTTCCAGATTCGATATTGATTATCTGGTCTTTATCAGGATTCAGGTTCTCTTTTTTCGTTATATTTTTGTTTGATTCAATATAACATGTATTTGTTCCTGTACCCAGGATAAAGCCTATAAATGTGTCATATTTCTTACCGGCAGCTGTGGAGTGCCCGGCAAGCAATGTCGCTACTGTATCATTTAACAGTACGATCTCTTTATCCGGTGTTCCCATAGCTTTAAGCAGGTTTTTACCTATCATTTCACCTATAACCTCAGGGGCTTTGATCTCTTTACTCCATTCTAGAAGTCTGCCATCTTTGTCAGGATAAATTTCCACTGCATATGAAAAGCAGAGCCCAATTTTGTCTGAATCATTGACATACTCTTTTAAATAACCGGCCATGGTTTCAAAAAACTCCTCTTTTGAAAGTTCTCTTTCAAAAGCCGGCATTTTCCCATTATTCAACTTTTCAGTTATCAATTCCATCTTGTCATTGAAATATACCTTAGCTGTACGGAAATTGGTTCCTCCGGCATCAATGGCAATAACTGCCTGGTTGGCGGTAATTTGTTTGTTTACCTCGATGTATGTGGGAATCATTATCAATGAACTCTCTTTTCCTGCTAATCCATTTTCCATCTCCTTAATGAAGAGATTACATAATTCTCCGATATTCAGATCAGAGGCGGTCATTTTGTGTCCTTCTAAAAATAGTTGTGCTCTGTTCATATTGTTAATTTTTAAATTACATTTTCGATTTTAAAAACCCATGCATAGTTATACGGGTTATCTGAAACAGTTATTACAGGGATATTTATTATAAGGGTGTTACCTCTTGTTTTGGAATTTACCTTAATGTTATGGCCAAGCATTGTGACTCTCCCGGCATTTTTGATACCTTTTACCTCAACAGGAGTCCGGGGAAATTCAGTGCACAAGACATAGAGGTCATTTCCCTTTTTTGTAAAGTAAATATTTTCAGTTTCATTTTCGGGCGATCCTTCCCACATTCTTGTCTGGTAGATTGCTTCGCCATTCACTTCCAGCCATTTGCCCATGTCTATAAGACGTTGTTGTTGTATTACCGGTATGTGTCCGTCAGCTGTCGGTCCGATATCCAGCAGCAGATTGCCACCTGCAGCAACTTTTTTTATTAACAGATCTATTAACTCATTTGATGACATGTAGTTTTCAGCATTCTCCATCCGGTTATACCCGAATGAGTTTCCTATCCCCCGGCACTCTTCCCAGGGGTGTCCGCTGCCTGCCGGGCCTTTTTTGTCATGTACCAGTTCATATTCAGTGGTATAGTAACCTCCGTGTACCCCTCTGGTCTCTTTGCCCCAACGGTCGTTAACACATACATTTTCCTTCACAGGGGATTCATTATAGAGCCATGACAGGAACAGGGTGCTTTTCCACTTTTCACTTGGGTGATCCCATTCGCCGTCAGGCCAGACTATATCAGGTTCGTACCGGTTAACAAGATCTTTCATCTGAGGGATCATATGGTCATCTACATATTTTTCCAGATTGTTGTGATAAAGAGGATTGTACCACTCATACAGTGAATAGTAAAATCCCATGCGCAATCCTGCATCTTTTACAGCCTTAGTGAGTTCACCGCAAAGGTCACGGTGGGGACCAATATCCATACTGTTCCAGTTCCAGCTCTGTTCGCTGGGCCAGAGTGTAAAGCCTTCGTGATGCTTCGAAGTGAGTACGACATATCTGGCTCCTGCTTTTTTAAATAGATCAGCCCACTGTTCCGGATTAAAATACCCGGCTTTAAACTGTCCTGCAAAATCCTGGTATCTGAAATTTTCACCGTAATATTTGTTGTGATGGGCTCTGAATAGTTTACCTGCTTCGCTGTCATCATTAATACGCCTCCAATACCATTCAGAGTATTTGCCATATACCGGGATATCTGCATCAGCCGGGGCCCATGCCGGCACTGAGTAGACACCCCAGTGTATGAATATTCCAAATTTGCTGTCAAGGAACCACTCAGGTACGGGACGGCTGTCGATCGATTCCCATGTGCTTTGGTATCTTTGAGAGAATGACAGGCTGCAGAGCAGCAGGAGTAAGATTGTGATTGCCGGTTTTCTCATAATTTAATGTTTTAGATTAGATTTGTTCCCATCCCTGCCTGTAGGAATGTCTGATCCATTCCTGCACTGTTTCCGGTGCAGGGAAGGTGGCGTACTCTTTATTAAGTTTAGGGACTCCGTTTACTATCTCAAATTCATTTTTCGTAAGAATTCTCAGGACATCGCTAAAATCAATATTTGTAATCTGCATATTCGGGCCATCCCACATGAGTTTTCTTCTGAGGCCCTGCATTCTTAACGACAGTACACCCAGAAGAGCCATTTCAGTAAGCGGGCCTGCGACTTCAAAGTCAGAGGATGCCTGTAATCTTCTCTCTGCCGGCTCCTTACATGCACGTATCCAGTCTTGCTCGTGTCCCCCCTTCAATGCATCGGTAATACGTCTGATTGATTTTTGAGGTTCCTGGAAATGTTCCATTTCAGAAGTGGGAAGCAGTGTGGGATTTTGTCCGTATGTACCGCACATGATCTTTCCCCGGGTACCATAAAAGATACATCCTCCATTTTCATCTCCCATGAGTTCACCGTCTTTTAGTTCATCTGGCCGTGGTGGCATCAGTCCGCCGTCATACCAGTTAATGACAACTTCAGGCATGGCCACCTTTGGCAGATTATCCCTTCTTGGAAATTCAAATCTGACTGATGCGGACTTGGGAGGAGAGTAAATATTAAAAGGTGTTGAGCTGGCTTCAACGGCTGAGGGAAACTTAAGCAATAATGCTTTATATGGGGCATTTAGCACATGGCATCCCATCTCACCCAGTGCGGCAGTCCCGAAGTCCCACCACATACGCCAGTTCCAGGGATGGTAGTCAGAATTATAATCCCTCCATTGTGCCGGTCCCACAAACAGATCCCAGTCGAGATCGCGGGGAACGCGTCTGCTCCTGGCAGGTGTGATAAGGTCACCGGTCCATAACGGCCTGTTAGTCCAGGCGTCAACCTTTGTAACTTCTCCGATCACTCCTGCCCAGATCCATTCACAAATGCGGCGAATACCTTCATCCGAATCACCCTGGTTTCCCATCTGGGTGGCAACGCCATATCGTTTTGCTGCATCATTAAGCGCCCTTGACTCATAAATTGAATGGGTAAGCGGGTTTTGAAGAAATACATGTTTCCTTTCACGAATGGCCATAAGTGCAGGCAATGCATGACTGTGATCCGGTGTGGCTATCACAACTGCATCTATATCCTTTTGCTGCTCAAACATCTGACGGTAATCCTTATAAGTCTTAGCCACAGGCCACCGCTTGAATGAATTGCTTCCGGCATAATCCCAGTCTACATCGCACAGAGCCACAATGTTTTCGGTCTCCATATTCCTTAAGTTGGAATAACCCTGACCACCTACTCCTATACCTGCTATATTAAGCTTATCGCCGGGAGGCTTATGTCCAAGTCCTGAGATCACCTTCGATGGCAAGATGGTAAATCCTGCAACTGCCGGGGCACTCAATCCTATGAACGTACGCCTGGAAACTTCTTTTTTTGAATTCATATCTTTTCCCACGTTAGTAACCGGAATACCGGAGGGCGCAAATTAGGAAAAAAAGATTAAACGGCCCCTGAATTAACTGATGCAAATCCTTTTTTCACGGACTGCCGGTAAAATTCAGGGTGCCGTTTTTGCTTTTTAAATATTAATTTTCCTGTTTATGAAAAATATTAAGCCGGCATATCTGGTAATTTCCAGGGTGCACGATAGGTATGTTTGATCAGTTCGGCAGCAAATTCTTTTGCCGGAACAGGATCTGTCCAGGTCTTTTTGAATGTAGGATGCCCGTCATGAATCTCGAAGCCGTCTTTAATTACTGTACTTATTGTCTCATTATCGCTCAGATTTGTGAACTCCATCTTTTCTCCATCCCAATCCAGTATTTTATTGAGTGACTGGAGTCTGACTGCAAGTACTCCCATTACCACCATTTCATTGAACGGACCTGCTTCGCTGAAGTCAGAAGCAGTAGGCACCCTGTTTTCCGGACTCTCTTTACAGGCTCTTGCCCAGTCCATTTCATGACTGACGTCTATTCTGCGGCGAAACTTAGGTGCGTTGGGAACACGACCGGAAAGCAGCCATGGATTAACGCCGTAACATCCACAAATAAGTGTATCTTTTGTACCATGGAAGATAACTCCGCCACCACGGTCATTGGGGTTCTTGCCGGCAGGCCACCCGTCGGGGAGCATAGGCTTGATACCTCCGTCGTACCAGTAAACATCGACCTGGGGAAGCTTCATCTTCATTTTTTTACCGGGTTTTCTTTCAGGGAATGTAAGCTTTACAGACTGGGCATTTGGTGCACAATCCTGCAGTAATAAGGTCGAGCTTCCCTGTGCATGAATAGGATAACCAAGCTCAAGGCCGACAAATACGGGGTGAAGAATATGGCATGCCATGTCTCCCAAAGCTCCTGTGCCGTAATCCCACCAGCCACGCCAGTTCCAAGGATGATAGATCTGGTTGAAAGGACGCATGTTAGCAGGGCCTGTGAAAAGATCCCAGTCAAGAGTTTCAGGTACCCAGTGACCCTGCTCAGGAGTGTTTAATCCCTGAGGCCATATCGGACGGTCGGTGAATGATTCTACTTTGGTCACATCACCTATTTCACCGTTGGCAAGCCATTCTGATGTGAGACTGACTCCTTCCAATGAGGACCCCTGGTTACCCATTGATGTTGCAACTTTGTATTTTTTTGCGAGCTTAGTCAGCAGGCGTGATTCATAAACCGAGTGAGTAAGCGGTTTTTGTACATAAACATGTTTGCCCATTGTGATCGCATGGGCAGCTATTATGGCATGAGTGTGGTCTGCAGTGGCTACAACAACCGCATCAAACTGTTTTCCCATCTCGTCGTACATCTTACGCCAGTCTTTGTATTTTTTTGCCCGGGGATACCGGTCAAATACACCGTTACCACCTGTGTAGCCCCAGTCAACATCACAAAGGCCAATTATATTTTCTGATTCAAGGTTTTTAAGGTTAGCAAACCCCATACCTCCTACTCCGACTCCAACAATGTTGAGTTTATCACTTGGAGCTTTATGCCCCAGACCTGCTACTACATGACTGGGAACTATTGTTAATCCTGCAGCAGCAGCAGCAGTAGTACCGAGAAAGGCTCTTCTCGAGACACCATTTTTGCTTAACTTTTTTTCCATAATAAATAATTTTAATTGGACTGGTAATATCTATTTTAATTCATTGTTTTAGAAAAAACCTCTAAATATAAATATATTCGCGTTTCATTCAAATAAATGGAGATAATTTACCTGGTAACACAGGTGAAAATTCCGGAAAAATGATAATAACGGATTTAACACTGAGGCTTAATCTGCATTATTGATATATTATCTTTACAGTATATGATGAGTGGTAAATTTTACCAGTTGAAAGTGATTCCGTAATCCTCCGGAGTCAGTTCCCATTTTTGGAAAAGCCACCTTGCCGACCTTAGGTCATAACGGGTCCTTACAATTTCAGGAGTAGCTTTTACCATATTAATAACCTCTTCTGTCAGAAAAGGGCTTTCTTCTTCAATACAGTCTATAGCATTAAGGGCATGACAGCGGGCAAATTCATTCGGATCTTTTAATACAGAAGCCAGCGCTTGTACAGCCAACTCTTTTTCTCCCAGGTTATATAATGCTTCTGCAGCCACAGTAACCACATTTGCAGATCTATCGTTAAGAGCTGATTTCAGGGCTTCTTTAGCCGGTGCAGCTTTTTCTCCCAACATTAACAAACCGGAAGCTCCCCAATATCGAATTGCACTTTCATGATCCTGCAAAAAAGCGATCAATGTCCCGGGATCTTCAGTATTGTCAGAAATTGCAATATCAGCGGCATTGATAATCCGTTCAAGATCGGGTTTCACGGAACGCATATAGTCATAAACAGGAGTATCCCCTGCACGGTCTGAAAGTCCGGCCTCAGGAATAAAACCTGTATCCTTTATTTTCCGCGACCAGCTCAGTCCGGCCTTTCGCATTCTAACCAGTACATCTGCATATTCCGGATTGCCGGCAAGATTATTAATTTCCCATGGATCATTTTCAGTATCGTATAACTCCTCGGCCGGTTTTTTATTCCAGAAACGACTTTGTGTTTCATTGCATTCACCCTTTTTAAATGCCTCCTCCCATGAACGTACAGACGGAGCGCGCCATAGGTAGTCGAGGCGTTGTCCGTAGATCCTGTAAGGCATGTAATTTCTTATGTAACGGAATTTATGGTCTCTTACTGCTCTGCACATGTCATATCGTTCATCCATTCTGCCCCTGAACATATATGCATATTCCGGATCTGTTGTCTTTTGGTTGCCCAGAAATGCATCTCCCTGCATGTAACCGGGTATTTGTATCCCGGCGATGCTCAGAAGGGTGGGAGCCAGATCGACAAAACTTATAAGCCTGTTAACTTTTTCTCCCGGTTTATCAGAGGGGAACAGGTGCTTATATTTTTCCGGGATACGCACAATAAATGGCACCCTTGTGCCGGTTTCATATACATACCTTTTGCTCCTGGCAACAACACCTCCATGGTCTCCATAATAGAAGACAATCGTATTTTCTGCCAGTCCGGCCTCTTCAAGCTCATCGAGCCATTCACCAATGCGCGCATCCATATCCTCAACTTTGTCGTAATACTGTGCCCAGTCATGCTTCATTGCCGGTGTGGCCGGATGGTAAGGAGGTAAAGGAACCTCGTCGGGACTGTGCCTGAGCTGTTCGTCAGGAATTGAGTCATGGATTGAACTTTCATGTGATATGGTAGTGTTGAATACTGCAAAGAAAGGCTTTCCGGCAGGTCTGTTTTTGTAATGAGCATTCCTGCTGCATTCGTCCCAAATCTGTTCAGGATCTATCGATGCTGTATTGTAATCAGTTTTTGAGTTGTTAGTACAGTAATAACCTGCTTTACGAAGAAATTCCGGATAGGTCTTTACCTTCTCTGACTTTGAATAGGTGCTGCGCATGTGCTGGTTGCCGCCGGAGCAGGCATAAATACCTGTAATGATGGTGTTTCTCGCCGGAGCACAAACAGGGGCATTTGCATATGCATGGGTGTATAAAAAGCCTTGTGCTGCAAGTCTGTCAAGGTTGGGAGTATCAGCAAACCTGTCGCCGTAACAACCAAGAAGCGGACTGTTATCTTCACTGGTAAGCCAAAGAATATTAGGCAATTCCGTTGGCTCCTGTTTGTGACATCCGGAAAGGGTGAATGAGGTTAAAAAGATTAGAACAGGTAACGAAAAGTTTTGAAGTTTAGAAGTATTCATACTAAAATTTAATTTGTTGAAATAAAAATGAGGGTAAAAATAAGTTATTGCACAATTATGAACGATATCTGTATTTCAGATGTTAAAAATAGTTACAAATTAGCAAAAAATATTTATGAACCTGGTTAATTGTATAATTTTGTCTGCTAATTTTTACGCAGGCTGTTTTTATAGTCTAACTTAATTTTTCAATGATGATGACAACTTATAAATATACTATACCGTCATTGTTTCAGGAATCAATAAATAAATTTCCTGAAAACACTTCACTTGTTTTTGCAGGTGAAAATAATTACACATACAGGCAAATGGGGGAAGATGTTGGCAGGTTGTCCCGTTTGTTAACAGATCTGGGAGTGTCAAAAGGCGATAAAGTTGCTATTTTGAGTTCCAATATGCCTAACTGGGGAATTGCTTTTTTTGCTCTTTCCATGGCCGGAGCAACAGCGGTTCCCATTCTTCCTGATTTTCATGAGAATGAAATCAGATCTATTCTGATGCACTCAGAAGCAAAGATCATGTTCATCTCTGAAAGTTTATATAAGAGTATCGGACAGGAAACTGCCGTTCTGACGGAGAAGTTGATACTTGTCGATAATTTTGCTATTATCCCGGCCGGGACCGGGGCAGAGGAATTAAATAAGCTTCAGTGTTCATTACCCCAAAAACCGGATGGATTTCAACCGGTTGATGTAGACGAAGAGGATCTGGCATCGATAATATACACTTCCGGGACTACAGGGAGTTCAAAGGGGGTTATGCTTACCCATAAAAATTTGGCATGGACTGTTGAACAGTGTTATAAACTTCAGGATATTAATGAGAATGACCGGTTTTTATCTGTTCTTCCCCTGTCACATACATTTGAAAACACCATAAGCTTTCTTTTGCCCATGAGGTTTGGTGCATCAGTGCATTATCTGCGTAAACCACCCGTAGCTTCAGTATTGCTTCCGGCGCTTCAGAAGGTGAAACCTACAATTATGCTGGTTGTGCCGTTGATCATTGAAAAGGTGTTCAGAGGTAAGATCTTGCCGAAGTTTCAGAAAAACGGACTGATTCGCACCTTGTATTCAATTCCGCCGGTACGTAAGGTACTACACAGGATAGCCGGTAAAAAGCTATACCAAACATTTGGCGGACAACTGAGGTTTTTCGGTATCGGGGGCGCCAAGCTGGATCCTGCTGTAGAAAGATTCTTAATGGAGGGTAAATTTCCTTATGCAATTGGATACGGACTGACTGAGACCTCACCGCTTCTTGCCGGCGCTGTCGGCAAGAATGTCAGGCTGGGTTCAACCGGACCTGCAATTGAAGGAGTACAACTCAGGCTGGCTGATGTGGATAAGGCTACAGGAGAAGGAGAGGTCCAGGTGAAAGGCCCAAATGTAATGAAGGGATACTTTAAGGCTCCCGAACTTACCAGTGAGGTTTTTACAGAAGACGGATGGTTCAGGACAGGTGACAGGGGAACTTTTGATAAAGACAACTTTCTGAGTATCAGAGGCAGGATAAAAACAATGATCGTCGGGTCAAGCGGCGAAAATATCTATCCTGAAGAGATTGAATCGGTGATAAATAAGATGAGGTTTGTCCTTGAATCACTTGTTGTTCAGAAAAAAGGAAAGCTGGTAGCCATGATCCATCTGAATATGGAAGAGATAGAGCATAATTTCAAACAGTTTAAAAAGGAAGCCCATGACTTTGTCTATGGTAAAGTGGAAGATATTCTGAAAGATATCCATAAAAAGGTTAATGCCGAATTAAATAAATTTTCCAGGGTGCAGGAAGTTACCTTGCAGCAGACTCCTTTTGAAAAAACACCTACAAAAAAAATCAAACGATTTTTATACCTGTAAGAATTGTTACTTTTGCAATTAAAAAATGGTTACTGAATCAAGATATAATGCCCGGGGAGTTTCGGCATCTAAAGATGATTTGTACAATGCGATCAGGAGTGTTGATAAAGGATTGTTCCCTGAAGCATTTTGTAAAATAGTGCCGGATATTCTCGGAGGTGATCCCGGATGGTGCAATATAATGCATGCCGACGGTGCAGGCACAAAATCTGCTTTAGCCTATATATACTGGAAGGAGACAGGCGATATCTCAGTATGGAAAGGTATAGCACAGGATGCATTGATAATGAATATTGATGACCTTCTTTGTGTCGGAGCTCTTGATAATATCCTGGTTTCTTCAACAATCGGCAGAAATAAGAGTCTTGTTCCGGGAGAGGTTATAGCTGCAATTATCAACGGGACTGAAGAGATATTATCGCAACTCAGGGACCAGGGTCTGAATATCTGGTCTACAGGTGGAGAAACTGCTGATGTGGGTGATCTGGTCAGGACACTGATTGTAGATTCAACAGTAGTATGCCGGATGAGACGGAGAGATGTTATCTCTGCCGGTGATATTAAACCGGGAAATGTTATTATAGGCCTCTCTTCCTCCGGTAAGGCATTGTATGAAGATGGTTATAACGGAGGTATGGGAAGCAATGGACTCACATCGGCGCGTCATGATGTCTTTAGTAAGTACCTCGCATTGAACTACCCTGAAAGTTATGATCCCCAAATGCCTGATGAATTGGTTTACTCCGGCAGGTACAGGCTGACAGACCAGATAGAAGGACTGGGAATTGATGCAGGGAAACTGGTTCTGTCTCCAACAAGAACATATGCTCCGGTTATTAAAAAAGTGCTGGAAAGGTTCAGGGGAATGATATCAGGTATGATCCACTGTTCAGGAGGCGCCCAGACAAAAGTGCTTCACTATGTCAATAATGTCCATATTATAAAAGACAATATGTTTGATGTCCCGGAATTATTTGGGATTATTCATCAGGAATCAGGAACAGACTGGAAAGAGATGTACAAAGTATTTAATATGGGGCATCGTTTTGAAATATATACAGTACCTGAGGTTGCGGAAGAGATTATCTCAATTATCAATTCTTTTAGTATTGATGCAAAAATAGTTGGCCGGGTGGAATCATCCGGAACGAAGCAACTTACAATAGTGACTGAAAATGGGAAATTTGAATATTGATGTAAATGGCAGAATACGAGTTACTTGATAAATATGAATCTTTAAGGCACCGCTTTGAGGAGTTGCAACAGCAAATTACTGATCCTGAAGTAATTGCTGACATGAGTCGTTATGTTAAACTTAGCCAGGAGTATAAGAATCTGCAAAAGCTTCTCGGAGTCTTTAAAGAATACAAGAACCTGGTTGATAATATTAAATCAGGCAGGGAGATACTCGCTGAAGAGTCTGACGAGGAATTGCGTGAAATGGCCCGCACCGAAATCGAGATTGCAGAAGAGAAGATCCCTCAGAAGGAGACTGAGATCAAGTTGTTACTGGTACCTTCTGATCCCGAGGATCAGAAAAATGCAATTCTTGAGATACGTGCAGGGACAGGTGGCGATGAAGCCAGTATTTTCGCGGGTGACCTTTATCGTATGTATTCCCGTTTCTGTGAGAAAAAAGGGTGGAAGATGGATGTTACTAATCTTAATGAGGGAACAGCAGGCGGTTATAAGGAGATTGTCGCTAAGGTCAGTGGTGAGGGAGTATACGGAATATTGAAATATGAATCGGGCGTTCACAGGGTGCAAAGAGTTCCGCAGACCGAAGCACAGGGTCGTATACACACCTCAGCTGCTACAGTGGCGGTGCTTCCCGAGGCAGGTGAATTTGATGTGGATCTTAAAGAGTCGGATATAAAGAAGGATACTTTCTGCTCCTCAGGCCCGGGAGGGCAGTCGGTAAATACAACTTATTCGGCAATAAGGTTAACACATATACCAACAGGAATTGTTGTGACCTGCCAGGATGAAAAATCGCAGATCAAAAACCTGGCAAAAGCAATGAATGAACTTCGTACAAGAATATATAATATGGAGTACCAGAAATATATAGATGAAATTTCGTCAAGAAGAAAGACAATGGTATCCACAGGCGACAGGTCTGCAAAGATCAGAACATATAACTGGCCACAGGGCCGGGTAACTGATCATCGCATTAACCTGACCCTCTATAATCTGCAGGCTATCATTAACGGCGATATTGATGAGATAATCGAAAAGCTGATGATCGAAGAAAATGCCGAGAGATTAAAAGAGGCTGAAATTTAAAATTCTAATGAGATGAACCAGGATCAATTATTTGAACAGATCAGAAAAAAACGTAGTTTTCTTTGTGTCGGACTGGATACTGATATTAAGAAGATACCTGAACATCTTCTCAATGGTACTGATCCTGTTTTTGCTTTTAACAGGGAGATTGTTGATGCCACTGCTTCTTTTGCAGTTGCCTTCAAACCTAATCTTGCTTTTTATGAAAGTCTTGGATGGGAAGGCTGGCAAAGCCTTGAGAAAACAGTTAATTATGTGAAGACAGCCTATCCCGGTATTTTTCTTATTGCTGATGCAAAAAGGGGCGATATTGGTAATACTTCACAGTTGTATGCCAGGGCATTTTTTGAAAAGCTTGGATTTGATGCTGTTACAACTGCTCCCTATATGGGTGAAGACTCGGTGAAACCTTTTATGACTTACCCTGGTAAATGGATCATCCTTTTGGCTCTTACTTCTAATAAAGGAGCCGGCGATTTTCAGTTCATAAGGGATGAAAACGATGGTGAACTGCTGTTTGAGAAGGTGCTGAAAATTTCCCGGGAATGGGGCAGTCCGGAGAATATGATGTATGTAGTAGGGGCCACACAGGCTGAAAAGCTTACGGAGGTGAGACAGATAGTTCCGGATCATTTTTTACTTGTCCCCGGTGTAGGAGCACAGGGAGGCAGCCTCCGGGAAGTAGCCCGTTACGGCATGAACCAACGTTGCGGATTACTTGTAAACTCTTCCAGGGGGATCATTTACGCATCATCAGGCCGGGACTTTGCCAGTCATGCCGGATCGGCAGCCCGCCAGATAAGAGATGAGATGGATCAGCTTCTCGAGGAACAGGGTATAGTAAGGTAATCACCTTTGCTTCATTTGTTTGAAACTACAAGTTTTTTTACAATAACTTTGTTGGCCCTGGTTTTTACCCTGATGAAATATATCCCGTCAGGAACCTCACTCAAAGAGAGTTCACAGCCGGAAGAGACTTGTTCAGGTTTTTCGGCTAATAATTTTTTGCCTGTTATGTCTATGAGTAAGATCTCTGAAATTTCCCCATTGTTCAGTTCAAGCCTCACTCTGCCCGACTTTGTGGGGTTAGGATATATCCTTAGCTCCTGGATAAAAGGTGACTTCTCCTCTGTTATCATGCTGTCCTTATAGAAATTACCTGCTGCAGGCAGGGCAATACCAGCAAGTTCAAATAAGAAAAATAATATCAGAAGTATAGTAATCCTCATAGTAATACATCTCTTTTTAATGTATCTGCAAAAAATGTGCCTTAATTGTCTAAACCTGCTTCTTTCAGCAACTCCTCTGCTCTGGCAAGGTCTTCGGGTGTATCGATTCCAATGCTTTGAAATTCTGTAACAGCTGTTTTTATCCTGTAGCCGTTTTCAAGCCATCTCAACTGCTCCAATGCTTCAGCGCGTTCAAGGATGCCGGGTTTTAACCTTGTTAGTTGCTGTAAGACATCTTTTTTATAAGCATACATCCCGATGTGTACCCAGAAGTTTGCAGCTAAAAGCCAGCTTGCCTCCGTCTCTCCCCTGACAAAGGGAATGGTGGAACGGCTGAAATAGAGGGCATTTTTATTTTTGTCAATCACCGCTTTAGGCCTGTTGGGATTAAAAAGCTCTTCAGTTGTCTCAATTTTTTTTATGAGAGTGGCTATTTCAGTTTCTTTGTCAAAACTTGAAGCGAGCCCTGAGATTTGTTCCGGCCTGATAAAAGGCTCATCTCCCTGGATGTTAATAACAACATCAAAATCATTGTCCCTGCTAAGCTGCAGCGCTGCCTCGGCACATCTGTCGGTGCCGCTGTGGTGAGTGGAAAGGGTTTTTACCGGGTTACCCCCAAATTCCTTTACTGCATAAAATATCCTGTCATCATCAGTGGCAACCCAGACTTTATTTAACACCTTTACCGCATTTTCATACACCCATTGAATAACAGGTTTCCTGTTGAGTAGTGCCAGGGGTTTGCCCGGGAAGCGGGTAGACTTGTATCTGGCAGGTATAATACCTATAAATTTCATTCGTTTAAAATTTTGTAATTACTTGTAAATAAATTAATTAAAAATTTGAGAACGAATGTAACCACTTCGTTCTCACATAAACTTTTTT
>CAZBWK010000024.1:0-41996 GCA_964495655.1 uncultured Prolixibacteraceae bacterium
GCGACCCTTAGCTTGGAAGGCTAATGCTCTATCGACTGAGCTACTCCCGCAATATTACCCTTTAAAAACGCGGTGCAAAATTACAAAAAAATATTAAATATAAATATTTTATGTTTCTCCCATCAAAACTCAAAACAATTAAACAATAAAAAAACTCTCCGGATAAACATTGTATTATTGCCAAAACCCGGAATGAACGTCAAAACTGCTTTAAATTCAGATGTTTCTGCACCGTTCCAATTTGGGTGTGCAAATGTAAAAATATTATTTTAAAAATTTAAAATTAAGAGGCAAAAATTAATAAATTATTTGTTCTTGAGCTTTTCTTTATATTTACCCAGCTGTTTACGAATTGCATCAACAGCCATATCTGTTGCTTCCTCAAATGAATCCGCCTTCTTTTTGGCAAATAAATAGCCATTAACAGGTATAGAAAGTTTTATCTCTGATATCTTATTATTTGCAGTTTCCGGTTTCAGGATCTTTAATGTTACCTCCGCGTTAATAATTCCGTCGAAAAATGTGTCAAGCTTGTTCACCTTTTTATTTACAAACTCAATCAACTTCTTATCTGCATCAAAATGCACCGAATTGATAATTATTTCCATAGTGTTACATTTTAATTACCCCTTGGGTGGGCTTGTTTATAAATATCGTTCAATTTTGAAAATGTTGTATGTGTATATATCTCAGTAGCCGAAAGATTTGAATGTCCGAGCAATTCCTTCACAGCATTGAGGTCAGCTCCTTTGTTAAGTAAATGAGTGGCATATGAATGCCTCAGCACATGGGGGCTTCTCTTTTCAAGTGAAGTAACCTTCCCCAGATAATCCTTAACCACCCTGTATATTAATCTCCCGTAAACGGGCTTCCCCTCTTCTGTCACCAGTAATACCTCAGGAGTAAACCCAAACTTAATGTCTCTCTCATTTATATATTGAAACAGCAGTTCATTCATGCTCCCCGGATATGGAATAATTCTCTCTTTGTTTCTCTTTCCTGTTACTTTTATTAAATAACCGGCAGTATCAATATTGGTGTCTTCAAGAGTCATCAGCTCTGCAAGCCTGATCCCGGTACCATACAGCAATGAGATAATCAGTTTATCTCTTATCCCTTTGAAATCGCAATTAAAATAACCGTCATCCAACAAGTGGTGAAGCCTGTTCTCCTCAACAAAAAAAGGTAATTTTTTCCTGATCCTGGGAAGTGATATATTCACGGCTGGATTTTTTTCAACCACTTTGCTTTTCATCAAAAAAATAAAAAATGCCCTTACCGACGATACTTTACGGTTTACTGACCGTGGTGTATAGCTCTGCTCCATCAAGTCAACAACCCAATTGCGTACAAGCTTTGAATTTACCTCTTTAACATCAAATTCCCCGACCATTCCGGTACAGAATACCATAAACTGATCGAGGTCTTTTTTGTAAGCCACAACAGTATGAGGAGAGCATCTCTTCTCATACTTTAAATAATTGATAAACGATTCCTGATAGTTCATTAACATCATAATCAATCATCAGAAACCACTAAACATCTCTTAGTCTTCCTGACGTTGTAACTTCTCTATATAAGCTGCCTTCTTAACTTCTTCCCTTCTCTTAATCGAAGGTTTTGTAAATTTCTGGCGTTCACGCAGTTCCTTTACTACGCCTGTCTTTTCAAATTTCCGTTTAAAGCGTTTTAACGCCCTCTCGATATTTTCACCTTCTTTTACCGGAATTATAATCATTTCAATACGGTTTTAAAAATTGAGGCGCAAATTTATAAATTATTCATTTCATATCAAATTTAATCTAAAAAAATGATAACTCCCAGACATAATTATCTATTTAATTATTTTTAACGACATGTTAAATAGCTGCCGATCTTCTCAGTTTTTAATGAATCTGCCAATTCCAAACGCCTGATCTGCTCCAATGAGCTGAATGAACCATGCTTTTCCCTGTATTCCAATATTTTGGAAACATCGTTCTGGTCGAGGTAAGGATGCCGTATCAGTTCAGCATATCCTGCATAATTGATTCGTATTTTTTTTACTGCAACAGTATCTACAACAATATAACGTCTGATCTCATGAAATGTTTTTTCAGGGAAGTTATAAACTTCCAGAAGCTGATCTTCTGAATAAAATCCTCCCAGCAGGTTACGATACTTAATTATCCTCACAGCAAATACCGGCCCGATTCCTTTCAACCTTACCAGTTGCGCCGAATCAGCAGAATTTAGCTCAATCAAAGTGTCGGAGGTAACAATAACGGCAGATTGAAGACGGGATGTATCTTTCCTTGCATGTAATGAACAGTTTACCTCCCTGCCGGCAGGTGTGTCAGGCTGGTGGTCTGTCATTATATACTCCTTTACAGCTTCATATATGCTGTCATTCATTCCGTAAATATTTTTCAGGTCTCCGGATTTCAACAGCCTGCCGCCGGCATCCCTGTATTTCAAAAGGTTATTCTTAACATTCACGGGAAGTGACAGGCTGTCTAATTCCCCTACTGATATAGTGTTTGGATCGAAGCGGAACAGACTGACATCACTGCTGGCTGCACTGTCCTGCAGAGAAAGCCAGGCTGCCATGGCTAATTCAAATTCAGTGTGATCTGCCGGGGCTTTAAGTTTTACAAACCTTATAATAAAATGGGCCGTGACAGTGATAATAATTAAAATGGATAAGCTAATTACACCATTTCTGTCACGTTTCGAAAAGGCAAAAAATTCTTTTGCCTGCCTTAAAAATCTATACATAACATTTGTGTTTAAAAAGGGTTAACAAATTTTCTCCTTAAACTTACGATTTTAGATCGGCAAACACAAAATTTTCAGTGATCAGCAGTTACCTTAAAATTTTATCAGTCCCACACCCTGGAGAAATATAAATGCGATAGCAAGAGGGGCAATGAATTTAATTACAAAAAGATAAAAAGGAATATACCCGGCCTTAATTTTTCCGTTGTTAGTGAGTTCATTATTGATCACCTTCCTGTTTATGAACCAGGCAACAAACAAAACAATGAACAATCCTCCCAGCGGAAGAAAGACGTTTGCCGAGGAAAAATCAAGCAACTGAAAAACGGTAAACCCGAATATTTTGGTATCTGCCATTGTACTGAAAGACAATACACAAAGCACCCCGATTACTGATACGGAACCGGCAGCTATAACTGTTGCTATCTTACGTTTAAGTTTCAACTCCTCCACAAAAAATGCAACAATAACCTCAAGTACAGATATTGTCGATGTAAGGGCTGCAACAGTAAGCAGAATAAAAAAGATAAGTGAGAACAGATATCCTCCGGGCATCTGATTAAAAATATTTGGAAGTGTGATATATACCAGTCCCTCGCCTGATCCCGGCTCTATATTAAAGGCAAAGACAGCAGGGAAAATTGCAATCCCTGCAAGTATTGCAATGAAAGTGTCGGCCATTGCGACCGACAAAGCAGTAAAGCCCAGGTTCTCCTCCTTTCTTATGTAGGATCCATAAGTAATGAGGGTTCCCATTCCGATGCTCAATGAAAAGAAAGACTGTCCCAGGGCAACAAGGATTATCGAAGGAGTGATCTTTGAGAAATCCGGCCTGAATAAAAAATCCAATCCCCTGCCAGCTCCGGGAAGAGTCACCGACCGGATCACCAGGGCAAACAGAAGAAGAAGAAGAACAGGCATTAAAATTTTGGTGTACTTTTCAATACCCTTATGGACACCTGCCATTATGATAGCAGAGGTGAGGCCCATAAAGACAAAAAACCATATCAGCGGGCGCCATGTACTGCTAATAAAAGAGTTGTACATATCATTGAGTTGCGATGCCGACTGTCCCGCAAATCCGTTTACCAGCGACTGGTAAATATATTCAAGTGTCCAGCCCGCAACTACTGTATAAAAAGCAAGTATCATAAATGCAGCTGTCACCCCCATCAGACCAGTCAAATACCAGGGCCTCCCGGGTGCCAGTTTGCGGAATGCACCGAAAACATTCATCTGAGAGTTTCTGCCAATAAAAAACTCCGAAAGCATCACCGGAATACCGATCACCAAAACAAAACCGAGATAGATAATTAGAAAAGCTGCTCCACCGTTCTCTCCGGCAACATAAGGGAACCTCCATATATTGCCCAGTCCGATTGCAGATCCTGCAGTGGCTGCAATTACACCAAACCTGGAACCAAAAGAATCACGATTAGAAGGAATGCCTGACATACAATAACTTTTTATATTAACTCTTCACTTTAAACTGTTTCAAAAATACAAAATAATAAATTAGTCAATCAACCGGACTTCCCTGCAATTTGCAAATTTTTACAGCCAAATGCCCTGTCTCCCGGCAAGTGTATAATCTTCTGAGAGAATAATTAAAAAGGATAGCCTATTGCAAAGGAGATATTAAAATCGTCAGAATTAACAGGCCTTGTACCTATTATCCAGCCATTACCTTCCGCTTGTGAAGGGTCTCTCAGTTTCATACCCAGATCAAGCCGGAAAATAAAATATTTAAAGTCAAACCGAAATCCGGTACCGGTGCCAAAGGCCAGCTGCTTATAAAACTCACCGGCCCTGAAAAGGGCCCCGGGCCTGTTATCTTTCTTATTTATCGCCCAGATGTTACCGGCATCGAGAAAAAATGCACCTTCAAGAAATCCTATAAGGTTAAAGCGGTACTCAATGTTACCTTCAAGTTTTATGTCAGACGATTGATTTGGATAGTTATTGGGAGGAGCCCTGTAGGTCCCGGGTCCCAGTGATCTTACCTGCCATGCCCTTATACCATTAGCCCCGCCGGTAAAATATTTCTTCTCAAAAGGTAAAACATCAAAATTCCCGTATGGGAGTCCGGCTCCCAAAAAAGCCCGTCCGACAACCGAATTATATTTGTTGAATCTGTAACCATATCTGAATTCAATATCAGATTTTACATATTGGGCAAAACGTGTATTTAACACCTGGTAATACTCAGAAGAACCAAGGCCCTGGCTGTCGGTTACTGTAACTTTAGGACGGTTTATCATGCCTGATGCCAGCCTCAGAAGATTACCCGCCGATTCAACATTGATTCTCATATATGTATAATTCTGTTTAACACCCGAATAAGGCTTATTATAAATAACAGAATAATTGGTGGCAAATATCAGATGGTCCGTAAAACTGCTTTTTATGTAAAGATCCTTTATAAAATCGATAAAATCGGGATCAAACTGGTAAAGATTGACCATATTGAAGTCAATCAGGTTAAAGGTATGTTTCCATTTCTCAGATGTCATCCAGTCGTACCCGAATTTGAAATTGGAGATAGTTCGTGTGTATTCAGGCCTGCGCTGAAAGTTATAGCCCAGAGTGAATACTGTTTGAGGAAGGAAATCCCTGAACACGTCAATTATTTTACCCGGTCCCAGCAGTTTAGGGATTGTCAGGTTAGTCTCAACACCAAACTCGCGTGTGTTAAAATACTCGGGGACATTATCAATTACCCTCTGCTGTCTCTCCATAGCGCCCTTAAAATTCAGGTGTAAAAGCTCAGCTCCGTTCAATAAATTTCTGTGGCGGTAATTAACATTTCCTGCAATTCCGAGGTTCCCCGAAGTATTTGTTCCCTCAACATCAAAAGATACTGCCTGTTTATTCACCGGCGCCAACCGTACATAGCAGTCAAGCAGTTGCGAATCCCTGTATGCAACCGACTCCCTGAACTGGATATCGATAAACCGGAATTGTCTGAGGCGGTTAAATGCGTTAAATGTATTTTTTGCATCATTAAGACGATACAGACTCCCGCTTTCCATCTGCATGAGATCTTCAAACAATCCCGGTCTGTATTTCATCTCATTACTCCGGTACAATGTGTAATTATCCCAGGAGACAGTATCTGAAAAAGCATCAGGGGGATCCTGGGGAGAATCAAATGAAGTTGATCCCGATAAAACTGATATATAAAATTGATCAAGATGATATTTTGAAAATTTTTTCAATGAATCAGGTTCGTTAATATTCCCTATAAACATGTCAAGGACAATATCAGTATCAAACCTGCTGCTGTCTGCAAGGTAACTGACATCATCTCTTGATATATAAAAGAAACCGTTATTCTTATAGAGGTCAACAACACTGCTCCTGTGTTTTTCAAGCAGATCAAAATCAAAGGCTGAACCGGGCTGAAGAAATGTTTTTGCAGTATCCTTAAAAAACAGGGGTTGTAAAACAGAATCTCCGAAGTGATAGTTCACTGAGTGTATTTTATACTGGTCTCCCGTACTTATTTTATATTTTACATTGACCTTCCTTTTCCTGTCATTGAACTTCAGGTCCGGATCAACTGTGCTCCGAAAATATCCTTTACTTTCAAGGTATTGCTTTAAACGGTCACCTGAAGCATCGGCAAGGGCAGGATCATAGATCTCGGGAGGTTCACCTATTCGTTTAAGCCAGTCATCACTCTTTTCTTTATTGGATAAATTATAAAGCCATAAATGAAATTTTAAAAACCCAAGGATCTTGTAATTCTCTTTCTGCCTGATATGTCTTTTTGCCTCATCCCTGTTTATCCCGGAATTATCAACTTCAATCTCTGCTTTGTTCAGCAGGTATTGATCTGCCGGTACAAATTTTACCGGAGAACATGAAACTATGATAACTGTCAAAATTATTATAATGACAGTGCATTTAAAAAATGATATTAATAACTTATTCACCGGGCTTATTAAATTTTTCTCCAACAAAAATAATGAAGTGTTTTAGATGAAAACATTAATTTTAACAGTTTATTTTACAGGTTAAACTGTTTATAATGATAAGTAAAAATAAAATCAAACAAATAAAATCCCTCTCCCTGAAAAAAATCAGGCAAAAAGAGAGTCTCTTCCTGGTTGAAGGTGATAAAAATGTCAGTGAAGCTCTTGACTCAGAATACGTGGTCAAAGAGGTTTATGCAACCGCAAAATTCCTCAGGAACAACGAAAAAAAGGTGATCCGGGTACCCTCTGTTTATGTGGTAAGCTCTGAAGAGATAAAAAAGATAAGTCTTCTGAGCCAGCCGCAGAATGCACTTGCTCTTTGCTCAATACCCCCGGCCGGAGATATTGTTCCCCGGTTAAACAGTTTCTGTTTATATCTTGATGACATACAGGATCCCGGGAATATGGGTACTATAATACGTATCTGCGACTGGTTCGGCATAGAGATGCTTTTCTGCTCACCCTCCACTGTTGATTTATATAATCCTAAAGTCATTCAGGCCAGTATGGGATCTTTCTGCAGGGTAAAAACAGTATATATACCCTTTACAGATCTGTTAAACAAGTCGGTTGAAACAAATTTTCCTGTTTTCGGCACTTTCCCTGAGGGAAAGAATATCTATGAAGAAAACCTGCCTGAGCAAGGACTCGTAATAATGGGCAACGAAGGGAGAGGGATCAGCAAGGAGGTAGAAAAAAAAATTGATCACAGACTGAGCATCCCTTCCTTTAGCGGGGGCAAAAACCGTGCAGAGTCTTTAAATGTAGCAATTGCTGCAGGAATAATATGTTCTGAGTTTAAAAGAAAGGCATTCAGCCTGCCTATTCAAAATGAAAGCAAAGAGTGAATATATTGGATCTGAGATGTTTTATTGCATTCGAATAGTACTGTCTTTGATTTGGCCCCGGCGGTTCGCCAAGCTGGTTACTTAAACCTATACTGACTTTCGCTTCAGTTGACAGCCTGAAGAAGGTGAAATAGTGGTCCCAGCCAACTCCGACTTCAGCATAAAACCCCGAATTATTAAGTTTAACCAGATCATCTTTACCCGTTCTTGAGATATCCTGTCTGTAGGCCGGCCCGAATATTATATATGGCCTGTCATTATTAATCCTTCTTGCTTTATATTTTACTAATAAGGGAAAATCCAGAAATGTAGACTTGATTGAATAATATTGCAGCGGTTCATAATAATCGATATCCCAGACAGGGTAATTGTATGTCAGTTTTCGCTCACCAAAAGAAAGACCGGGCAAAAACCTCAGATTAAGGTCTCTTCCTATCCTTAAACTGGATATTATACCCACTGTGAACCCAGGAATAAGGCCGGCAACATCTGCCCTTACAAAATGATCTCCGGTTATCTTTTCCTTATCAAGAGGCCAGGAACCTTCTGAAAAGTCAGGGTTAGAACCGACAGGATTGTAGTGAGTTACACCGAAATCCAATGTATTCCAGCCTAATGTAAACCCGAAGTGAATAAGTTTTTCGTCGAAGGTGGTCATATAATTTACCCTCTGCTTCTGGCCATAAAGACTATAAAAACCGGTTATCAATAATATTGCAATAAGATATCTCTTCACCTGCACGATTTCAGTTCATTTTATTTTCAAACAAATAAAATGAATTTTTATTGTATACAACTCTAAATTTTAGGTTTTTGGGATAAATAAACTGATGCAATGCCAAATGTCAGGGGATAACAGCTGCAATTAACATAACCCGCTTTACTTAAAATCTCCATAAATCTTTCCCTCTCAGGAAATTCTGCCACAGATTCAGGTAAATAGCTGTAGGCACTGTTATCGTTTGATAACATCTTTCCGACAAACGGTAACATCCTGAAAAAATAGAATGAATATAACATCCTGAATAATTTATTATGAGGGTGAGAAAATTCAAGAACAAGAAAAACTCCTCCCGGATTAAGCACCCTGAGGATCTCCCTTAATCCTCTTTCCAAATTTTCAAAATTCCTTACCCCAAAACCAACAATAGCAGCATCAAATAATTTATCCTCAAAAGGAAGCTCTTCTGAATCAGCTTTAATTAAAGTAATTAAATGAGAAAGCCCTCTCTTTTCAACTTTTCTCCTTCCTATTTCGAGCATTCGCTCTGACAGGTCAATACCGGTAATTTTTTCCGGATTTAAACGGGATGCTGCAATTGCAAAATCGGCTGTGCCTGTAGCGATATCAATAACCGATGAGGGATTGAATTCAGCAAGCCTGTTAATGGCATTCCTTCGCCACAACTTATCAATGTTGAAAGAAAAAAGATGGTTCAGCAGGTCGTATCTGTAAGAGATCCGGTTGAACATATCTTCTACCTGCCTCTTTTTGCTCAACTCAGATTTTTTATAAGGCTTTGCCGCCATCCTGAATGTTTATTGTCTGACAATCAGTGTACATGTAAAAAGTTGTAACTGCATATGCAACTTATTTCGAAGGGGTCATCTTGTCAATATAACCGAGAGATCTGTCATCTATCCTTATCTCCCCTTTAGTAACATGACCCAGAGTAAAAAATGGCATCCTTATACCTGTCATCAGATCAACAAATTCATCCTGTTTCTCTGAATTCACTTCTACCAAAACTCTTCCCATGGCTTCACCAAACAAAAAAGAATCTATACGCATTTCGGCATCTGTAGTAATATCAAAACCAAGTCCGTTAGGTATACCTGCTCTCAATAATGTAAAAAACAATCCGCCCTTTCCTACCGGACTGGCACTTTGTACCAGGTCAGATTCGTGTAATTTTCTCAACGCCTGTTGTATCTTAATCTCTGTATCAATATTGAAAGCGGGCAGAGGAGAATCATCTATTCCATGGTAAAACTCAAGATACTCGGAAGACCCCAGGTCATTCACAGAACGGCCGATAACAAAAATATTTCCACCTTTATTTTTAAATGCATGGTTGGTAATTCTCTCCTTGTCTCCTACCATACTGATAATACTGATAATAATGGTCGGAGGAACAGGGCCGTGACATGAAAAGTGGTCGAAGCGGATCTTACGGTCGGATATCTTTAAATTAAATTTTTCAGCAGCATTTTCCAATCCCTGCTTGGCACCTGATGCAATATTTTGGCCGTTGGGATCACCAAAATCTATATGATATAACATAGCGCTTATGGCCACCGGCACAGCACCAAGGCAGTGCATCTTTCTTGCAGCTCTGGAAATCAAAATTTCAGTGGCCTTTTTAGGATCACTCTCAAGATGATGATGAAAGGCATGAGTACTCATTGCAATACTTCTGCCGTATGTGTCAATATCGAATAATCCTGTTTCGTCACTGTCGGTCGTGCCTATTGTGGAGGGTGAGACAGGGAATTCACTAAAATCGTTAAAATAATTGATACTCGACAGATTGGGATTGACTATCAATGAAAAAACAATATTTTCAATATTGTCAGGTTCAGGAATGGAATTAATAGAAAATTCTGTGTCCGCTTGTATAATTTCCTTCATAACATCTTATTTTTGGGGTAAACATAGCAAAAATAAAGATATTTTGACGCAGAACTTTTCTACAAAAATTTTGATTTGCTAATTTCGTAAACGATAATTTCTATTTGTAAAAAGATGGTAAAGACAGTATTAATAACAGGGGCGACTTCAGGCATAGGAAAAGCTACGGCTCTGCTTCTGGCTGAGAATGGTTACAATCTTATCCTGACAGGAAGAAGATATGACAGACTGGTTAAATTAAAATCAGAGATAGATAAAAATTTTAAAAGCCAGGTATTAATCCTGAATTTCGATATCAGGAGCAGGGAAGAGACCGAAAATGCATTAAAAGAAGTTAAGGAGAAGAACCTGGATGTTGATATCCTTATCAACAATGCCGGACTTGCTGCCGGATTGAATGATATCAACGAAGGTGAGCCGGGCGACTGGGAGCGGATGATAGATACAAATGTTAAAGGACTCCTCTATATCTCACGAATTGTTACACAATGGATGGCAAAAAGAGGCAGCGGCCATATTATAAATATCTCCTCAATTGCCGGCAAAGAGACTTATCCTATGGGAAATGTCTATTGTGCAACAAAACATGCAGTGCAATCAATTACCAAAGGAATGCGCCTGGACTTGCTGAAACACGGCATCAAAGTAACTGCAGTATGCCCGGGAGCTGTAGAAACAGAATTTTCACTTGTAAGATTCAACCAGGACAAAAAACGTGCTGACCAGGTTTATAAAGGATTTACACCGTTATATGCAAAGGACATAGCAGATACAATACTCTTTGTGCTTACCCGGCCGGATCATGTAAACATCGATGATATCCTGGTCATGCCAACAGCGCAGGCATATTCAAGGGATTTTAACAGGAAATAATATTAATCAAGGAATCCCTGATCCCGCAAAGTTTGCAGCATCTTTCCGGAAAAAAAATCATTATCCGCCTTCGGATATCGTACATCTGTGAATACCTGTGCAAGGGTCTCCTTATTGTTGTCTTTCACAAACTGTTTCATTAGGTCAAGACTCTCCTTGTATGCATACAGCTTTTCAATATCCTCTGCTGAATAGTCCTGATACTTTTCATAGTGAATTACGCCCTCCAATGGCAGCCTGTCGGTTAAGCCCGGATTCTCATCAGGGTAACCCAGAGCTATAGCAGCAACAGGGAAAGTCAGCCGCGGAAGATGCATGACTTCAATTATCTCTTTAGCGTTATAAGTAGTAGTACCAAGATAACAGATTCCCAAACCTTCATTTTCAGCAGCAATACATACATTCTGTGCTACAAGCAATGCATCTATCGAAGCAGTAAAAAAAGACAGGAAATTTGAGTATCCGGGATCTGCCTCACTGTATTCACACCATTTCGAAAATCTGTTAAAATCGGCGATAAAGGTCAATAAAACCGGTGCATTAACAGCAACAGGCTGATTAAAATGAAGTGGAGCAAGCTTTTCTCTCATATAACGGTCTTTTGTGACCACCACACTGTAAACCTGCATATTCCCGGTAGTGGAAGCTCTTGTTCCGGAATAGATGATTTTTTTTAACAAATCATCAGGTATCACTTTCTCTTTAAATTTCCTTATAGTTACGTGCCTGTCAATAATATCCATAATTAAATTTTGCAAAAAAAAATTGTAATCAATCATTTGCAAAAGTACCAATAAAAAAGGGAAGCTTAACAGCTTCCCCTTTTTAATCAATCAATTCGGTATTACCTTTTGCTTTTAATAATCCTCTCTGTTTTGGCCCTTCCGTCTTCAGTAAACATACTTACAACGTAAACACCGCTTACCAGATTTTCAGTACGGATCTCCCTTGTCGGGAATTCTATATCCATAACCCGCTGTCCTGCAATGTTGCTAATAACAACCCTTGTAAGTTTGTCGTAGTTATCAATATAGATATAGTCGTTGAAAGGATTCGGATAAACTTTGAATTCAACACTTTCAGGAGTTATAACAGCCGGAGTAGTCTTCGTGATATCCACGATGTCCTCTTCCATTCTTGGTTCCAGAGTGAATGCGTTAAGTTTACCGTTAACAACACCTGTAACATTGTAGAAATTACCTGCTATAATTGAGTCAGTGTCGTAAGCATACAGCCAGTTATTAACCACTACACTGTCGTTCAATTCGTAGAATATTTCGAACTGGCTTGTCTCTTCGTCAACTTCTCCTGCACCTGCACCCTTAACGATCGTCAGTACGCTTTCGTACATTTCATTAACCGCTTCTGACGGTGAATCAAGTTCCAATGCAGTGATTTCCAGCGGAGCATCGATTACGGTAACTTCGCTTGCGATTATTGTTGTTACATCATCTACTTCATCAACCTCACCAACAACAGTAACTCCGTCGCCAAGAACCACATCGCCGGTTTCATCTGTAGCAACCCAGATACCGCTCCATGCTGCAACTGCATCCTGCATAAAGAATCCTTCTCCGTCAGCGATGGCTGTTACAGTACCGGTAACCTGTACAATTTTACCTACCACAGGAGATTCATCAGCTTCACCCTGTACTTCGGCTATAGTATGCACTGCAGCGCCTCCGGTAACTGTATCAGTTGCAATACAACGCAGGTGGTAATCACGAACGTATACAACGTACTCGGCATTTTCATTTACAACAATGATGTTGTCATCCTGCCATGCCAGTGGTGATTCATCTCCAACAGGTGCGGCGGCATATTGATAATGATGGTTCAGGAACTCATCCACAGCTCCGCCAAATGCTTCAGCTGTAATTTCATTACCATTCATCGATGCTGTCAAAGTCAACTGGGTTTGAACTTTATCAAACGTCAGTGTATCAACAACAGAGCGACAACCCATATTATCTTCAACAACAATTGCATAGTGACGGTCAACCAGGTTCTCATCATCAAAGATGAACTCTTCAATAATATCAATTGATTCAGTGAACCAGCCGTTATAAATTGTCCATTCCGGATCGATGGTGCCATTCATGATCTCTTTATAAAGAACTCTGAATGTACGGCCTTCGGTACCGGTTGCATAAACCCTTGCAGAGGCTTTGGCATCTCCGTAGCATGTAAGTTTTCTTACATCAAATTCGATTGGTTCCGGAGCCACGATAAAGGTGTCGCGATGAGTTTCACAACCGTTGGCATCGCGAGCCCATACCCTGTAGTACAATCCTGCATATCCAAGGAATGTTTTTGTAAAGCCGTAGGTATCATCTGTCAGGCTGTCTACCAGCATGCTGTATGCTTCATCACTGTAAACTTCCCATTTGTATTCATACAATGGTTTGTTGTCAGGTCCGATTCCAAAGTCAACACCTCCGCTTACAACTTGTATTTCGAATATGCCGGCTTGGTCGTTCGGACAAACGAAAGCATTTTGCTTGTCTTTCATCACTACCAGAAACTCTTCAGGCTGAGTAACATACTGATGGAATTCCTTTGATGCACAAGAATAGAGGTCGTAAATAACAATTGTATAGTAATCATCGGCAGTCATTTCATCAACTTCCTCTTCCGATAAATTGGTTGAAGCCGGCAGGCCATCAAGTACAATTGCGGTTGAGGCAGATTTGGTATATCTCTTCAGAGCTATCGGATCACCGTTATAGTCAGTTCCGGTAACTTCAATTGTCCATGCCTGTCCATTGCCACCCCAGATAGTTTCTATCAAAATCTTACCGTCAGCATCCCCATAACAAACTACAGGTACCTGGCCAAAGCCGTCAGCCATAATTGGATCGGGCTCAAGAACAGTTGTTCTGTGATGATAGATAGGTGCACCCGATTTATTGGTTGCAAAACCAGCGATGCATTCGTTTTCATCCATTACATAACCAATCCAGGTAGCAGCAGTTACATGGAATGTATCACTGCGCTGCCAGTTCAGGTTTGCAATATAATCATTCAGGTCAAGATCATTCGGGAAAGTATGTGCTCCCGGATCAGGAACAAGAGTTGAATCAACAGCATACCAGTATTCACCGACACCACCTGTTGCATCAATCTGGATGATACCTGTTCCGCCATTGCATTTTGCATGCTGAACAAGTTCTACAATCTCAATCATAAGAGTATCAGGATTCATAATCTCACCGGACTCTTTGTAGATCCAGCAACCGTTGCCATCACCGACATGAACTGTATAGTGTCCCCAGGTCAGGTTGTCGAAGGTAAATTCATTAACACCTGCTCCGGTTTTGAACCAGTTGATACCAGAATATTCACCTACATGATGTGTAGCAAGGTTGGACTGTAATGTATAGTCATAATCTACAGGGCCTTCCAATCCGACATAGTAACCATCATCAACATCAGGAGTACCTCCTGCAATATTCGGTATGTATATTTCACCTGTAGCTTCGTTATGGCATTTAACCGGACGCCAGTGGATTGAATCATAAACAATCGGAGCCGGTTCTGTAATAGGTATATCATATAGCACATAGCATTTTTCCTTATCCGGGTTCTGATATGGTGCAAAGTCATTCCAGTTATGCCAGTCGTTGAAATAACCGGAATAAGTTGTAATTGGCTTGGCATAACCTTCATCAGCTATATCCTGACTGTATTCATAAAGTTTTATTGTATAATCTCCAACAGGATAACCTGAGAAGGTAACACTACCATCAATAACATTGAAATTCTGTGTTTCAAGTTTTGCACTGCCACGCCATAGTTCAGCATAATAATTAAATACATAGTCTCCTGTCTCTTCAATATTCCATCCTCCAACAGGAGTGAATGTAATACTTCCGTCATCAGTTACACCTTCGTGTAGTTCAGGCTGGTCATTACAGCTGACTTTTTTAGAAACCACATTTGTAATAGCTAACTTAGCAGGCTGATCGACAGTAACGTTGACCGGGCCGTAAATACAACCGTGAGCATCTCTTACCCAGATTTGTTTGTCGCCTGCACGAACCCTGCGGTCAAATGCCCAGAAATCGTGTACTTCAATTACCTCTGTTGAGGTATCATACCAGCGTTCTTCAGGAATGTCGCTTGCATCTTCCCAGATACCGACATTGTTGGTAGCTTCAGCAAACGGAGCTGTTCCCCCAAAGATCTTGTAACGCAACAGACCGTCATGAGCATCAAAGCAGCTTGCATTTACTACATCAACTTCAACCCTGAAACAGTCAGGTTTCTCAATCTCTATTTCATAAGAAGCTTCGCACCCTAGTGAATCATCTATAATTGTAAGTGTGTAGCATCCTGCAGGCAGGTCAATGAAATCACCAGTAGTGTTGGATTCGGGGAAGCGGCTGTCAACTGCAGCACTTTTTGTATTAGTTGCATCGAAATTGTCCTGTCTGCATTCACCATGGTAGTACAGGGTAAACTCGTAATCACTGCTTGATCCGCCGGTAGTAGCAGCTAACAATCCGGTGATAGACCCGTCATCATCAGATACACATTCTTCCTCTTCCGGATCCCAGATATTACATGTAATATGTTTGATCAAACCATCTAATCCTGCTACCTCTATCGGATCAGAACCTTCTATATAGAACGGCCCGAGTATCTGGATCAGTTCAGGATTATCAACTGCACAGTAGTCACGTACCGCAACCCAGTAAGGTTTAATATTTGCCTGAACATTGATAACGGCAAGGCTGTCGTTAGATGTGTCGCCATTAGTGAACGGGCTCCATGTAGCCTGTGTCCACCATTCATCCTGGCTGAAAATATGTGATTGCTGAGTAAGCATATACTGATATCTTCTTCCCAGATTATAAGGTATAGGATATCTTCCGTTCTCAGCTTCAATGATGATCTTACCGTCAGTGCTTCCGGCACAACCGGCAGGTTCTGAATCAGGATGTAACACCATTGTTGGAGGATCCATAATAACTATCTTCTCAATATTGGAGAAGCATCCCCACTCATCCATTGCAACTACCCAGTAATCACCGGCACCAAATGCTGACAGATGGCCGATAACCTGTCCATTATCAACTACAGCCTGAGGATTGCCGGCAGGGTCTGTGTCAGTGATATAGAACATAGGATTCCTGATCTGCTGTATTCCCTGTACAGGCTTTAAAACCCAACCGGAGTCAGAAGACCAGAACCAGTAATCAAAAGTTATAACTCCTGTAAAATGTTCAATCGGAATACCGTACCATGAGAAATCTTCCAGGAATCCCCAGTCAAGCACAATATTTCCGAACTGAGCCCAGTCCCAACCAGTATACCAATCATCCCATGCATCTGCATTGAACAGGTTTACTTTATCAAGCGGGCACTGGTTCCAGATAGTATCGGTAAACGCAATCTCATTAGGCATATCATCCCATTTGAAATAATACTCTGCACGGCAGTCATTGGCATCCCTCACCCAAATGTGGTGTTCAGATGTATCGATAGCAAATGTATTGTATTCAGATGCACGTACCCATGCGTTATTATCGAGTTTATATTCATAATATTCAACTCCTGTGCCCTCATCTACAAACGGTGTACCTCCGGTGGCACTTACAACCAGATTTCCATCAGTGTTTTCCGGACATGTCGGCGGTAAAGTAAGCAGGTCAACAACATCAACCCTCAATCTTCTTGGCTGCCTTATCCAGACGGTCCAGGAATAAGAACACTCAATGGTTTTGTCATGTACTTCAAATGTATACAGACCGGCATAAAGATTTTCAAAAGTATTATCCTCCTGGTAACTAGTCCATCCGTATGGATGACGCCTTGCCCTGTATTCAAATTCATGATTACCGGCCCCGCTGGTTATTTCAATACTTACATCAGTGTTTCCACCCCAGCATTGAATAGGCTCGTAGACCAAATCAAACTCGGTGGTAAGAACTTTAACAGCATCGTCTTTGTTAGGATTTGTATACCTCCCTGAACACCAGTTGGCGTCCCATATCATTACATAGTATACATTAGCGGCCAATCCTTCAGCCGCGGTATATATACCACCGTCAGCAACATGAATAGTATCAGTATCCTCCGGGTTGAAATCCGGACTTGTGGAATACATCCACCACCATTCATCATAATCACCGGAGCCACCTGTAATAGATTCAACATCTATGGTAATGGTCCCGTTATCTTCATTACATGAAGCATCTGTATGGTCAACCCAGAATGTAATGGGGTCAGGCTGTTCAATTTCAAATTCAGCAGAATAGCTGCAACCGAGTGAATCGGTGATATGGAAATTATAGACACCGGCAATAAGCACATCATCACCATTTACATTGCTGTCGTATGTTGTGTGACGGCCGACCCACATGTCGTTCACCCATACATTGTAGCCGTTCGCAAACGGAGTGCCGCCTTCAATATCAAATACAATGCGCCCGTCACCTGCAGTAACTGCCGGTGGAAGGTAACAGTCAAGCATCAGCTTGGAAAGTTCTTCATTTAAAGTAATTTTCCAGGGATCTTTATCATCAATAACCTCCACTTCTTGCCACCATGAATCATATAGGTATCCTCCCATATTACCACAGTTATTGTCATCCAGAACAGCAACCCGGTATGTTCCCTCTGACCGCTGTACTACATTGCTGCTGACAGCATATTGAGCTACAATGGCACTGGCTTCTTCATTACTATTGGCATTTAGCAGATCATCCTCGAAATTATTTATAAAGACATCTTCCGGTACTACATAATATTTATAAGGTGATTTTCCTCCGCTGGCCATTATCTCAATATCGCCAAGACCGCCGGGACAATTTGTATATACCGGACTCTCAACGCTAAAACTCAAAGGCTCTGGAGCAGTGACATCAAACCTCTTTATAAATGAGACACAATCACCATCCTTAACCACAACTGTATTATTTGTAGAAGGTGCCTGAACATCACTTACCGGATTAGAGGTAAATGTAGCTCCGTTAAAAGAGTATGTATAACCATTCGCCGCCGGTGTGGTAACTGTTACAACTGCATCTGCACCATAGCAGTCAGCAGCGCCGGCATCAACAACAACATCACCTATTGTCTGGGTTGCCAGCAGTTTACCATTGTGAAGCTGGTCGGTCAGGATATTAACCACCTGGCCCAGCTGATTCCAGTATTTGCAATTGGCAACATCCCAGTTAAGGGCAACCTCTTTGGTCAGGTCGTTAATGACATCCCCGTTTGTATTATAAAGATATACTTCCGGGAAGTTAACGAGTTCGAAATTGAGAGTGAATACCGCGGTTGTGTCATCATCAGGTAAAATAGTCCCATCAGTGAGAGGATCACCATCCCAGCTAAATGTTAGGGTACCTGCCGGTGACTCGCTAACCGTCATCGCACTGAGATTGCCATGCACCCCCGTTGTTCCGATAAATCGGAAGTCACCGGCTGCATTGTACTTCAGTACGAGCTCAAACGCATCTATTTTTATGAAGTCTTTGACCAAAACGTCGACTCCATAAATATTATCCTGACGATAACAATAATCATCAGCATTTTCAGCCCAAACATGTAACGTCTCCTGCGGTTCATCTGCAAATACAGAAAAGGCCAACAGAAGAGCAATCATGCTTAAGCCAATTTTTCGAAGAACACGGCCAAAACAGTGTCCGCCGAGCAAAAAATTTCGAGTAAATTTTTTCATAGCAACTTGCTTTTAATTGAACTTAATTGATTGATTGATTTTAATTTATTTAATCTCTTCATCATTATTTCAGACAAAAATGTCTTTTCAAATTTAGTTAATAATACAAACGTATAAAAATTATCAGCAATGTACAAAAGAAATGCTGAATAAAATTTTTTCTTTTCGCCTTTGTTATCAACAGGACTGTCTTAATAAACCTAACCTGGTGTGAACACTTTTAACGGGCCTGCAATAAACAATCAAAGCACACTTGTTTTTGCAATTTTAATTCTATTTTTTCAATTTATTACAATAAATGACCCATTTTTTTGTTAAAAAACAATATTATTATTACATGAGACTTAAAAAGGCTGCAAATTTAAAAAATTATGAAGAACACAAACACTCCGGTAAAATTTTCTGTCCGTCATGAAATATACCCTCAAATGCCGGAAAACCCTACTGTCAGGAGAGAAAAAATTTTCCCCCTGCTAATGATACTGGTAATTATGATGACTTTTGTATCTAATTCCTGCAAGACATGTGACTGTCCGGCATATTCGCATTCTCCCGCCATCACCTCTTTAAATTTATATTAAGGTTCCCGCTTTTCCACAGGGAAAATGATATCCGGATTTGAAACTGTCGAATAATAATATTTAATTTGTATTTATGTAGAATTCAGGAATTAAACCTGGAAATTTATAATAAATTATTCATCAAAATAAATTCTCTTCTATGTCAAAGATTAAAATTGGAATTAACGGATTCGGGCGCATAGGACGGTTAGTCTTCCGTGTAGCCGCTGCAAACGACAATGTCGAAGTTGTTGGTATCAACGACCTTATCGATGTTGACTACATTGCTTATATGCTTAAATATGACTCTACCCACGGCCGGTTTAAAGGTGAAGTGTCGGTTGAGGACGGTATGCTTGTAGTTAATGGTAAAAAGATCAGGATTACCTCTGAACCTAACCCGGCAGACCTGAAATGGAATGAAGTGGGTGCAGAATATGTTGTGGAATCGACCGGACTGTTCCTTACAAAAGAAAAAACACAGGGACACCTTGATGCCGGTGCAAAAAAAGTTATAATGTCGGCTCCTTCAAAGGATGATACACCGATGTTCGTAATGGGTGTTAACAACACTGCGTATAAAAACGATATGAATTTCGTTTCAAATGCATCCTGTACAACAAACTGCCTGGCTCCTGTTGCAAAAGTGCTTCACGATAATTTTGGAATTATTGAAGGTCTGATGACTACCGTACACGCAACCACAGCAACCCAGAAAACTGTCGACGGTCCGTCGAAAAAAGACTGGCGCGGAGGCCGCGGAGCAGGACAAAATATTATCCCCTCCTCAACCGGCGCTGCTAAAGCTGTTGGCAAAGTTATTCCCGAACTGAACGGAAAACTTACCGGTATGGCAATGCGTATTCCTACCCCTAATGTGTCAGTGGTTGACCTTACTGTACGACTCGAAAAGAGTGCATCATACCAGGATATTTGCGCAGCAATGAAAAAGGCTTCTGAAGGGGAATTAAAGGGGATTCTCGGATATACCGAAGAAGCTGTTGTCTCGAACGACTTCCTCGGAGATCCGCGTACATCAATCTTCGATGCCGGAGCAGGTATCGGGCTGAACGATAACTTTGTCAAGGTAGTTTCATGGTACGATAATGAATGGGGATACTCTGTAAAAATTGTTGAGCTGATAGAGTATATGGATTCAGTTAAATAATATACATTATATATTATATTACATTAAGACAAACAGGCTGCCTGAAAACCTTACGGCTTTCGTTAAATGATTTTCCATAACGCATGGAAAAAACTGACAATATGAAGTGGTAAAATATAACAGTTATCTTTAATGAAAGTCGTCTTTTTTAGACAGCCTGATTTTTTTTTACTTATCGAACTCTTTGTTGTAATATTATATAAAAAATGCATTGTTTTTTTTATAATATGTAAGTTGCTTGTTATAAGTAAGATAACATATATCTAAGATTGATATGTGTTATCTTTTTTACAGTCCTTAATCTTTTTTAACATTTTTTAAATTCAGCAGAATTTTATATTCTATTGGGTTTTTTTTCTAAAAACCGATAACAGTAAAATTATTATCAATCAGTTTTTTAATCCTCCGGAGAGAGCAGGAAATTATAACTTATCAGGTTATGTTATAAATTTTATCTATGGAAAGCAATTATTCATTCTTGTTTTTTGATCAAAAAGCATTATAACTTTGATGCAAATATTTCTTGAAGGTCATGGTTTATACTTTTAGAATCACCTCACAGGAATCAAAAAATTTTTTATTGGAAGTTAAAATTGACGGGCAACACTCGTTTTTTGACTTTCACTCTGTTATTCAGATGAATACCGGTTTTGAGCCTTTTCAGATGGCCTCTTTTTTCCTGACAGATGAGAAAGGTTTCAAAACAAAAGAGATATCGTTGATGGATGCCGGCTTCAATGGAGCCGCCTATTTCTTAATGCAAAAAACAAAATTGACTGATCTGATAAAAGTTAAGGAACAGAAACTGTCCTATACTTTTGATTTCCTTGATGACAGGTCATTCTTTATAGAACTAACAGGTATTGATATGGGAACAAAGCTTAAAGATCCGTTAGTCACCATCAAAGAGGGTGATGCTCCCGTGCAGGTACTTACTGATGAAATGGAAAAAAATGCAACAGAAAAGCTTGAGGAAGAAGAAGTTTTTATGGATTTTGGCATTTTGGACGATTACAACGAACTGTTCGGGGAAATGGAAGATTTTTAATTTATTTTCCTGTTGCAGACAGGTAAAAAAATTATTACAGACCGTCCGGCAAAATCAGGACGGTCTTTTTTTCTTCCTTTCACGGTATAAGTTTCATACTTCTATGTTAACAAATTGAACCTGCAGTTAATATAATCATAATTTCTTTGTGATTTTTCAGTCATGTTCGCTTCCTATTACTATTTTTAAAAGTATTATAAGCGAACTCTCATTCATGTGTGTGTAAAGTATTGTTCATGTCTTGTTACAATCAGAAACTGAAATATTGTCATCAAAATGTCTAAAACATTGATCGTATTAACCGGTCCCACAGCAGTTGGCAAAAGCACAGCAGCAATAAAAATTGCACGCAGCCTGAATAGTGAAATAATTTCTGCCGATTCACGCCAGATCTATCGTGAACTTAGAATAGGGACAGCAGTGCCCTCGGAGGATGAATTAACGTCGGTACGGCATCATTTTATCCGGTCACACTCAATATTTCAGAACTATAATGCCAGCATATTTGAAGAAGAGGTGCTTGAACTGTTAAATATTCTCTTCCAAAAATATGAATCTGTTTTAATGGCAGGTGGTTCAATGCTATATATCGATGCTGTATGCAAAGGGATTGACCTGATGCCCGACCCGGACCCCCATATCAGGAAAAATCTGAAAGCACGCCTTTATGCTGAAGGGATTGAAAGCCTGAGGCTGCAGTTGAAACAACTTGATCCCCTCTGTTATGCTGAAACAGACCTTAGAAATCCTGCCCGCATAATCCATGCTCTGGAGATTTGCCTGACATCCGGCAAGCCATACTCCTCATTCAGGTCAAATTCTTCAAAAAAGAGGCCTTTTAAAATAATAAAAGCAGGGATCAACTGCGACAGGGAAATACTCCACCAGCGCATTAACAGGCGCGTTGATGAAATGGTCGGCGCCGGACTGGAAGAGGAGGCTAAGACATTATTTAAGTATAAAAACCTGAATGCCCTTAATAGTGTCGGTTATCGTGAATTTTTTCACTATTTTGAACAAAAAATATCCAGAGAGAAAGCTATAGAACTAATTAAAAGGAATACAAGGCGATATGCCCGTAAACAAATCACATGGTTCAGAAACGACCCTCAGATGAACTGGTTTCGGCCCGGACAGGAGGAGGAGATTTTAAAACTTATAAATAAAAATATTTATGGCTAATCCTGGTAAATTCATTATCCGTGTTTACGGACTGGTGATAAATAACGATAATGAAATATTGCTTACCGATGAATACAGGTTTGATATGCGAATGACTAAATTTCCGGGGGGAGGGCTTCATTATGGTGAAAGCACTGTTGACTGCCTGAAAAGAGAATTCATGGAGGAGTGCAATGGCCAGGAAATTGAAAATATAAGACATTTTTATACTACCGATTTTTTCCAGGAAGCACTTCTCTTTGATAATCATCAGTTAATAAGTATATATTACCTGGCTGACCTCCAAAAACCGGTCAGGTTTGAAGTGTCGGAGAAGCCTTTCGATTTCAAAAAAACTGAGGAGGGAAGCCAGTGCTTCAGATGGGTTAAAATAAATGAGATAAATGAAGATGATATTTCTTTCCCAATTGATAAATTTGTGATAAAAAAATTAAAAGCCGCATATTTTGAAAACTGTTAAAATTATAGGCGCTGCATTCCCGTACAGAGGGGGGCTTGCCTCTTATAATGAAAGGCTGGCTGAAGAATTTATAAAAGAGGGATTTGATGTGTCTGTCGAAACTTTCACATTGCAATACCCGGCTCTGCTCTTCCCCGGGAAAAGTCAGTATTCGGCAGGCAATCCTCCGGAAAATATGAAAATTGAAAGGACAATAAACTCTGTGAATCCTTTAAACTGGATAGTCACAGGGAGAAGAATAAGTAAAGAAAAACCTGACATAGTAATAATTAAATACTGGCTGCCTTTCATGGCTCCCTGCTTTGGTACAATAGCAAAAATTATAAAAAAAAATAAACACTCAAAGATAATATGTATTGCAGACAATATTATTCCACATGAAAAACGTTTGGGCGATAAGATCCTGACCGGATATTTTATCAATGCAACTGATGGTATTATCGTTCAGTCAAAAAAAGTATACAACGATGTTTTCAGCTTTACAAATAAACTGCCGGTTAAACTATGCCCCCACCCTCTCTTTGATAACTTTGGAGAACCTTTGAACAGAGAGGAGGCAGTGAGATTGCTAAACATTGACCCGAAATCACGGTTTGTTCTCTTTTTCGGTTTCATTAGGGAGTATAAAGGACTTGACCTGTTAATTAAGGCATTTGCAGACGAAAGGTTCAAAAATCTTGATGTGAAACTTCTGGTTGCCGGCGAATTCTATACTGACCGTAAACCCTATCTGGAATTAATTGATAAATTAAACCTGGGCAGCAAAATCATCCTGCACACCAGTTTTATTGAAAACAGCAATGTAAGCAAATATTTCAGCTGTGCAGACATTATCGCCCAACCTTATAAGAATGCAACCCAAAGCGGAGTTACCCAGATAGGATATCACTTTAACAAACCTATGCTGGTAACTAATGTCGGGGGACTCCCGGAAATAATTCCCCATAATGTTGCAGGTTATGTAACCGAACCTGATGAAAGGTCAATTGCCGATGCATTATATGACTTTTTTAATAATAATAAAAAGAAGAGTTTCGAATCAAATGTAAAAAAAGAAAAGAAAAAATACCTCTGGTCAAATATGACATCGGCAGTTAAAGAAATAAATAACCAAACTATAAAAAATGATAATCAGAAGTAAAGCCCCCCTTCGAATAGGACTTGCCGGCGGTGGAACCGATGTATCACCATATTCGGATATATACGGTGGTGCAATTTTAAATGCTACAATAAATATGTATGCCTGCGCAACAATTATACCCCGGAACAATAATAAAATCATTATCAATGCTGCTGACAGAAATGAAATAATTGAATACAGGTCGGCCAGGGAATTGCCGCTGGACGGTAACCTTGACCTTATCAAGGCAATTTATAACAGGATTGTAAAGAATTTTAATACAGGAAAACTGTCATTTGAAATTACTACATACGTAGATACACCGCCAGGTTCGGGATTGGGATCATCCTCTACTCTTGTTACTGCCATTACGGGGGCATTTGCCGAATGGCTGAATCTCCCGTTAGGGGAGTACGATATAGCTAACCTGGCTTATATTGTTGAAAGAATAGACCTTAATTATGCAGGAGGTAAACAGGATCAGTATGCAGCAACATTCGGAGGCTTTAACTTTATGGAGTTTTATGCCAATGATAAAGTTATTGTTAATCCTCTCAGAATAAAAAGCAATGTGCTTGACGAACTTGCATATACCCTGGTACTTTACTATACCGGAACGAGCAGGCTCTCATCAAAAATTATAGAAAAACAACAATCCAGCATAATAAAGAAAAATACGGGCTCTGTTGAGGCTATGCACAGGACAAAGGAGATGGCTATACTTATGAAAGAGGCTGTTTTAAAAGGAGAACTTGACACTATTGGACCTATAATGATGGAGGCATGGAATCATAAAAAGAAAATGGCCCGGGGTATTTCAAATAAAAAACTGGACCTGATATACGAAAGCGCAGTCAGGGCGGGAGCCACGGGTGGCAAAATAAGTGGCGCCGGGGGAGGTGGTTTCATGTTCTATTACTGCCCTGGTAACACAAGATTTAATGTAATAACTGAATTAAAAAAATTCGGGGGAACGATTCAGCCTTTCCAGTTCACCAAATCCGGCCTTAAAACCTGGAGGTTCTGAATAATAAACGCCACTCCACCACAATTATTAAATAAATTGTTATGATCAATGAAGCTGTAATTCTTGCAGGAGGCATGGGGACCAGGCTTAAAGAGGTGGTCCCTGACAAACCCAAACCAATGGCAGATATCAATGGCAGGCCTTTTCTTGAATACCTGGTGAACTATCTCGCACAAAACACTGTCTCACGAATAATATTCAGCGTCGGATTCAAAGCAGACATAATCATCAACCACTTTAAAAATAAATTTAAAAACATTGATATAGAATATGTTATTGAAGACATTCCGCTTGGCACGGGAGGCGGGATAGTGAAAGCGCTGGGAAAGGTGACAGGCAGCGATCTATTTATTTTTAACGGTGACACACTTTTTAACATTGACCTGGAAAAGATGGCCCGCTTCCACGAATCTAAAGAGGCTTTTCTTACTATAGCGCTAAAAAAAAATGAAAATAGTTCACGGTACGGTTCGGTAATAATAGATGATACTTATCAGATTAAGGCATTCAGGGAAAAAAAGCTAAACGCCGGCAGGGAATTAATAAATGGAGGCGTCTATTTATTGTCAAAAGAAAAGTTCCTGCAGGAGAGTCTTCCTGAAATATTTTCGTTCGAAAAAGATTTCCTTGAAAAATACTTTTTAAAAAGAAAATTCTACGGAATGCCCTTCGATAACTATTTTATTGATATAGGCACTCCTTCAACATATAAACTGGCACAAACAGATCTTCTGAATGAATTTAACAGATAAAAATAACAAAGCTCTCTTTTTAGACCGTGATGGTACAATAAACAAAGAGAAAAATTATGTGTATAAAATCGATGACTTTGAATTCACAGAGGGTATTTTCGAACTTATAAGAAGTTATGAAGAGAAGGGATTCCTCATTATTGTAATTACAAACCAGGCAGGCATTGCCAGAGGATTTTACACTGAAGCAGAGTATGAAGAGCTGACAGGGTGGATGATAAATAAGTTCCGGGAGAAGGGGATCTGCATAACTAAAGTATATCACTGTCCCCACCACCCTGATTACACAGGCAAATGCAACTGCAGAAAACCTGAACCCGGAATGATATTGCAGGCAATAGATGAATTTAATATTAATCCTGAAAAATCGGTTTTAATTGGTGATAAAAAAAGCGATATATTAGCAGGGAATAATGCAGGTATAGTAAAGAGTTTATATATTCAGGATGTGCTGAAAAAATAATATCACTTTTTGTATATCGGTATTGTTTTTGCAATATATAATCTATAATCAGACAGAAGTGCAACATTTTACAAAAGCAGAAATACGGCAGATAGATGACCTTTACCAGGACTTCATGAAAGTGATAAAGGCCAAATTTGATCAGGAGCGGGTAGACCGGATTGAAAAAGCTTTTAAATTTTCCAATGCTGCACACGACGGCATCAAGCGAAAATCGGGAGAGCCTTTTATATTGCACCCCCTGTCTGTGGCAATGATCGTTGCAAAAGATGTAGGACTTGGAGCTACCTCCATCTGCGCTTCTATGCTCCACGATGTTGTTGAAGACACCGAATACTCTGTTACCGATATTAAAAATATGTTCGGAGAGAAAGTGGCAGGCATTGTCGACGGACTGACAAAGCTTTCAGGAGATTTTGACTCCCGGCAGGCGCTGAACCTCAAAAAAATACTTATGACCCTTTCTGAAGATGTAAGGGTCATACTCATTAAAATTGCTGACCGGCTCCATAATATGAGAACTCTCGACTCAATGGAACCTCAGAAAAAAATAAAAATTGCCGGCGAGACACTTTATCTTTATGTGCCTTTAGCTCACAGACTCGGACTGTATGCCATTAAAAGTGAACTCGAGGAACTTAGCTTTAAATATAAACACCCCGAAGAGTATAACAAAATCCTCCTGATGCTCCATAATCAGGAAGAAAAAAGAAATTACCTGGTAAATGAGTTTATAAGGCCCATTAAAGAAAAACTGAAATCAGAGAATATCGAAAGCGCTGTTACCCACAGACTGAAAACTACATATTCGATCTGGCAGAAAATGAAAACAAAAGGGGTGACTTTTAATGAAATATATGATATCCTTGCCGTCAGGATAATCATTAAAACCCGCGAGGGAATTTCTGAAAAGCGTCAGTGCTTCGATGTATTGTCTCTGGTAACCGATATCTACAAACCTCATCCCGACAGGATCAGAGACTGGATCACGATGCCAAAGGCTAATGGTTATGAATCTCTGCATGTCACTGTTATGGGACCTCAGGGGAAATGGGTGGAGGTTCAGATCCGTACTGAACGGATGGACGAAGTGGCAGAATATGGATTTGCCGCCCATTACAGGTATAAAGATATAAGTACCTTCGAAAATGAACTGGACTCCTGGATTGAAAGGATCCGTGAACAGCTTAAAAACCCTGATTCAGACGCGTTTGAATTCCTGGATGACTTCAAACTGAATTTGTATGCAACCGAAATAAATGTCTTTACCCCTAACGGAGATATGACACCGATGCCTCTCGGCTCAACAGTGGTGGATTTTGCATACGAAATACATACCGACCTGGGGAATAAATGTATAGGTGCAAAAATAAACCTTAAACTGGTACCTGTAAGCCATGTACTCAGTAATGGCGACCAGGTGGAAATACTTACCTCAGAAAAGCAGGTTCCGCAACTTGATTGGCTGAAATTTGCCACGACAGCCAAAGCCCGCACCAAAATCAAAAATGCATTTAAACTGAAAAAGAAAGAGCATATCGAAAAGGGCAAGGAAATCCTGGAAGAGGCTATGAAACAGGCTAAAGCCCCTATTACTTCAAATAATTTGAAAAAATTGATAAGCCATTTTAACCTGAATAACAAAGAACAGCTATACTCTGAACTGGGAATGGGTTTCCTGGAACTGGGAAACCTGAATGAAATTCTCGGCAAAAAATCACCCAATAAACTTGTCAAGTATTGGAATATCACTTTCAGCCGTAAGAAAAAGACAGAGGAACAAAATGATCCTGCCGGTAATCATAAAATTGATAAGGGTAAACCTTTTCTGCTCAAAGAAAACCAGGATAATGTCACCTACTCTCTGGCTAAATGCTGTAACCCCATACCCGGCGACGAAGTAATAGGATATATAGGTGCCGACGACCATGTTATAATCCATAAAACAGGATGTAAAGAGGTTGAAAAGTTATTGTCAAGTCACGGTAACAGGATAATTACTGCCGAATGGACACGATTCAAAAAACAATCATACCTTACACGGCTGCGCCTTGACGGATTTGACCGCATTGGAATAGTAAATGAGGTGACCAACGTGATCTCCAAACAGAACAGTATAAATATGCGCTCTGTTAAATTCGACACACATGAAGGAATTTTCGAAGGTGACCTGTTCCTGTATATCCACGATTCTGAACATCTCTCTAACCTTATTTCGAAACTTGAAAAAATAAGAGGTATTGAAAATGTCTCAAGGGATGAAAACCTTAACGATTAATTTAGAAACTATCTGAATTATTCAAAAAATTTTATATTTTTGAATTCTATCTAAAGATGGATTAAATATGAATAGCCAAAAGACCCGCGATACGGTAAGAAAGATTTTTACAGAATATCTCGAGCAGAAAGGACATCGTAAGACTCCTGAGCGTTATGCGATTCTGGATGAAATATATTCAAGGGAGGGGCATTTTGACATCGAATCATTGTATATTTCAATGAAAAACAAAAAATACAGGGTCAGCCGGGCTACCCTGTATAACACGATCGACCTGCTGCTCGATTGTAAACTTGTTGTAAAACACCAGTTTGGCAAAAATATCGCCCAGTTTGAAAAAGCATTTGCAACTAACAGGCACGACCACCTGATTGATACTGATACCGGCAAAGTAACCGAATTTTATGACCCCCGCATCAGGGAAATAATTGAAGATGCCTGTCTGAAAAATAACTTTATCCTTTCACACCACACTCTCTATATTTACGGGAAATCAGTGAAAAACACCTGACCTTCCTTAATAATTTATAAATATCCTTCTGTTTCGTAGTGGTTTTTTATATTCCCTGAAAATAATTTGTAATTTTAATGGCTGATAAATAGCTGCTAAAAAAAACAATTACAGACTCGTTTGTAAATTAAATATTTCATTTATGAAGGTTGATGTGTTACTGGGCCTGCAATGGGGTGATGAAGGCAAAGGAAAAATTGTAGATGTGCTTACACCCCGGTATGATGTGATAGCCCGTTTTCAGGGAGGGCCTAACGCAGGCCATACTCTGGAGTTCAACAATATTAAACAGGTGCTGCATACAATTCCGTCCGGTATATTCAGAAAGAATAAAATAAATATTATCGGCAACGGAGTTGTAATTGACCCTGTTGTCTTTAAAAAAGAGATAGATTCTATAAAAAAACTGGGTATAGACCTGACCGGCAATTTGTATATCTCAAAAAAAGCCCACCTGATAATGCCAACCCACAGGATTATTGACATGGCGTCGGAACAGAGCAAGGGAAAGTCAAAAATAGGTTCCACCCTCAAGGGTATAGGGCCTGCCTATAAAGATAAAATAGGCCGTGAAGGACTGAGGGTGGGCGACCTGCTTAACAGTTTCGCTGAAAAATACAAAGAGCGGATAACCCGTCATAAACAACTGCTTGAGAAATTCTTCAGCTTTGATTATGAAAAAGTGTTATCTGAATGCGAAAATGACTGGTTTGAAGGTGTGGAGGTGCTTAAGTCATTCCGGATCATCGACAGCGAACATTTCATTAATGATCTGCTAAACAAAAACAGAAAGGTACTGGCTGAAGGCGCACAGGGTACCCTTCTGGATATCGATTTCGGCTCATACCCTTTTGTGACCAGTTCAAACACTATTTGTGCCGGCGCTTGCAGCGGACTGGGACTGGCACCTCAAAAAATAGGGAAAGTTTTCGGGATCTTTAAGGCTTATTGCACAAGGGTGGGCATGGGACCCTTCCCGACTGAACTGTTCGACAAAACAGGAGAACTGATGCGAAACGCAGGTAATGAATATGGCTCAACAACAGGCAGGCCAAGAAGATGCGGCTGGCTCGACCTGGTAGCGCTGAAGTATGCTGTAATGCTCAACGGGGTCACAGAGCTGATAATGATGAAAGCTGATGTACTGGATGAGTTTGACACAATAAAAATATGTACTGCCTATGAAATCGATGGTGACAGGGTCGACTACTTCCCTTTTGAACTGGACGACAGTGTCAAGCCTGTTTATATTGAAATGCCGGGATGGAAAAAAAGGCTTACAGGAATAAAAAATGCAGATGAATTTCCTCCGGAACTGAAAAATTATATCGCGTTTATTGAAAAACAGATGAACATACCTGTTTCGATTGCATCAGTGGGGCCAAACAGAGACCAGACTATCTTTTTAAACACCGGTGATCACCCGCAGCCAAATGGCTGAAAATATGAATAAGATGCAAACATAATGAACCATGACCGAAATAATAAGGCCAACCCTGGTAATCGATAAAGAAAAATGTCTGACAAATATCGAAAGAATGGCCGCAAGGGCCAGGGAACACAAATTAAAATTCAGGCCTCATTTCAAAACACACCAGTCGGCTGTAATAGGCGACTGGTTCAGAATGTACAATGTAAATAAGATCACTGTCTCCTCGGTGATGATGGCTGAATATTTTGCTTCTCACGGCTGGGATGACATAACTATAGCTTTCCCTGTTAATGTTTTGGAAATCAATAACATCAACCGCCTGGCTGCAAATATTAAATTGAATATACTTGTTGAAAACAAAGAGGCTGCAACAATGCTGGCTGAAAAAATAAAAAGTAATCTGGGTGTATTTATCAAAATTGACACAGGCAGTAACCGCACTGGTATCAATTCATCAAAGACCGGGACAATCGACAGTATAATAAAAATAGTTGTCACAAATCCCAAAATTCGTTTCAAAGGATTTCTTGCCCATACCGGACATACTTACTCGGCCTTATCAACAAATGAAATTTTCAGCAGGCATTTCGATGCCCTTCTGAAATTAATATCCCTGAAAAACCGCTTCAGACAGAATTTCCCTGAAATTGAAGTCAGCCTCGGAGACACTCCGTCATGTTCTATCTGCACAAACTTCAACGGGATTGATGAGATCAGGCCGGGCAATTTCATTTTTTATGACATTATGCAATTCCAGCTGGGAGTATGCGATTTCAATGATATTGCTCTTCGTGTAATATGTCCGGTGGTGGCTAAACACCAGTCGCGGAATGAGATTGTAATATATGGCGGGGCAATCCACCTCTCAAAGGAATTTCTGACCAACAGCGCAGGGAAACGTTACTACGGCAGGATTGTTATTAATAATAACGGGAAACAAACTCTTTTAAGCGACCGGAACTATGTTGCTTCCCTCTCGCAGGAACATGGGATACTTAAGATCTCCCCGAGGAATTTTCAATTATTCAGGGTTGGCGACCTTGTTGAGATAGTCCCGGTGCATTCATGCCTCACCGCCAACCTGTTCAGAAAATATTACACAACCGATGGCATGGAGATTTCCATGATAAACACCTGAAACCAAAAAGTCAATTAAAAATTTTATCCCTCTCATAATTTTGAAAGGGATAAATATTTTGGAGTGATCAGATATCGGTCAGGATCTTTCAGGAATATTTTCGAGAGTTGCAATTAAAAAATCCCAAAATTTTCCAACACTGGCAATATTCACCTTCTCATCGGGTGAATGAGGAAATCTGATAGTAGGGCCAAATGAGATCATATCCCAATCCGGATATTTACCACCTAAAATACCACACTCCAGTCCGGCATGTATTGCTTTCACTTCCGGCACTTTACCGAATTTGTGGTTATACACCCTCTTCATAGTATTGAGTATAGGTGAATTCATATCAGGCTTCCAGCCGGGGTAACCACTTGCAAAGGCAACTTCAGCCCCCGCCAGCTCAAACAGCGCCTTCATGCGGGAACCCAGTTCATCGCGTGCCGTATCAACAGAGCTGCGCATCATACATCCCACATGTATTGTTTTTGTATCAGTGTCAGACCGGATAAATGCCAGGTTAGTTGAGGTTTCCACCAGCTCTTTCATGGTATCGCTCATCCTGATAACACCGTTAGGGCATGCCACCACAGCTTTGATCAGGTTTTCCAGGGTTAACCTGTCTGTTACCTCCAGGGGAGGCTCTGACTCCTCAACAGAAATATTTATATCCGGATCAGTGGCGGAAAGTTCGTTCCTGACTATTTCTGCAATGCGGTTTGTAATTTCTTTTACTTCCGGGACTTTACCCTTATCAACAGCCAGCACTCCGAAGGCTTCTCTTGGTATGGCATTGCGCAGGCTGCCGCAATTGAGAGACCAGGGGCGGGCGCCTGTTTTTTGATAAACCGAATTCAGGATCCGGAAAAATATTTTTATGGCATTACCCCGCTGCCGGATAATGTCGATACCGGAATGGCCCCCTTTTAAACCTGTAACACTGAGTTTCAGTCCGGCATACCCGTCAGGCACTTTCTCTGCCGAATACCTGAAAAACAGATTCACATCCTCGCCACCGGCACAGCCAACATAAAGCTCACCCTCATCTTCAGAATCAGTATTGATAAATATTTCTCCCTGAAGGACTCCCGGCTTCAATCCTGCGGCACCGTCCATTCCTGTCTCTTCAGTTGCTGTCAGTAGAACTTCAAGCGGACCATGTTTTATATTGTCCGATGCCAGTACAGCCAGGGCGGCGGCAGCGCCAATCCCATTATCTGCACCCAGGGTAGTCCCGTTTGCTGTAACCCATTCACCATCAACAATAAGTTCAATCGGATCGGTAGTGAAATTATGTTTCTTATCGCTGTTTTTTTGGGGTACCATATCAAGGTGTCCCTGCAGAATCACTCCCTTGCGGTTCTCCATTCCCTTAACGGCAGGCTTTCTGATAATAATGTTGCCGGCTTCATCCCTGACAGTGTCAAGGCCGAGGCTTTTGCCAAAATTCTCTGCCCACTCCTGTATCTTATCTTCATGCCTTGACGGACGTGGAATAAGCGATATCTGTCTGAAGATCTGCCATAGCCTGAAGGGCTCAATATTTTGTAAATCGTTCATATTATAATTATTTATACTCCCGTGGAAAGGCCGGATAGAACAGACAGGGGCCGATCGATGGAAGAGTTCCTTTCTGTTTAAAGATCAATTTTGATCAGGGCTTTGTCCTGAAGGAAGTTCCAGCCCGTACTTCTGCCTCTTGTCGGCCTTTTTTAACAGGAATGCAAGATAAATGGAGACGATGCCGCATATTACTAGCATAAAGATAGGTATAGTATAATCGTACATCATCTCTCCTGCCCTTATAGCCTGCAGGTTTGACTTATTCGCAAGATCGAGAACAGCACCTATACCCCAGAAAAAGAGTCCCAGTCCCCAGTTTTGAACTGTGAACATAGAAGCATAGGCCGTACCTAACCTGTTCTCTGCCACAATCTTTGCGACAGAAGGCCACATAGCGGCAGGTACCAGCGAAAATGCAATTCCAAGTGATACAAGTCCGAGATAACCAAGCAAAACACTGTTAAACAACGACAGGCTGATATGTGCAAAAATGAGCAGAAATGATCCCAGTATCATCAGGGAGGCTGCCTTACCCTTTTTATCAACATAATTTCCGAATATCGGGGTAAAAAGGATAGTTCCCAAAGGGATCAGGCTTGCAGTTTTTGGTCCGTTTTTCAACCAGATTGCAAGAGTCTCTTTAAGACTGTAAATGGCAGCAACAAAAATCACAATAATTACTATATAAGCAATAAACTTGCCGGCAGCCGTTTTTCTCTTTGACGGGATCATCGAAAAGGCCAGTCCGAAAATAAACAGGCCTATATAGACCATTGTATTTCCCAGTGTTGCACTTCCAAACAGTATTATATTGCCCTGTCCAGGCGGAAGGTTATATGTAAAGCCAAACTTATTCACCAGAAGGTCAGGCGCATATTGAATAAAAGGAAAAACACCGGCATAAAATGCCACACACAGAAGAGTGATATATAAAAATGAAGAATTGGTAATAAGTTTTACGAGATCTGACAATTTAAATTCTTCTGCCTCGACAGGAGCAATATTATTTGCCGAATTCATGGCCTTCACCTGGCGGTCGAGCTTAACATCAAACATTATGAATATTAAGAACATCAAAATACCCAATCCGATCAGTGTAGCAGCAAAAGAGATAGCAGGAGTTACAAAACCTTTACCTATATCGACCGACAAAGCCATGCCTAATGCGGTACCCAGCCTTCCAAAACCAACATTTATAGCCATTGCAAGGGCCAGTTCGTGCCCTTTGAACCATTTAACAATAGTCCGGGTACAAACAACACATACCACTTCGAGACCTGAACCGAACATTATCCGGCCGATTATCATCATGGTAAGCATTGTTGAATGGCTCTCTCCAAAAAATCCGGCAGAGGCTAAAGCAACGATCGTCCCACCCAGAGCAGCAAGACCGCCAAACATCAGGCCGGCCAGACGCAGGCCCCATTTATCCAGTATAATACCGCCTATTATGATCATACCGAACATATTGGCAATAGTCGTAAAACCAATCAGCCTGCCAAATTCCTCACTGCTAAAACCTAACTGACTCTCCATCAAACCTTTCAGTCCTGAAAAGAAATCCTGGAACCAGTAGGTGCTGAACATCAGGCCGGAAATTAATATTAAAACCAGCCATCGCAGTGCGGCCGAATCTTTTAAAGTTTTATTTGTCCTTTTCATGTGATTATAATTAATTATTCTATTTCTTAGAAACCGATTTTATTGCTCCTGTACCCGGGTGTATTTCAATTGAATAATCGCCAAACAAAAGCTCTTCAGGCACCGGAGCCACCGGCCCGAGCTGGGGCAGAACAATTCTTGCCGTCATGATGGTGTTTATTTCGTGAATTACACTGATATTAGCTATTGCCGGCATACGGTAAAATACACCGCTCTCTCCTGCCATCGGATTTTCTGATTTTATCTGTCCTGAATATTTGGCAATGAGCTCTTTCCCGGGTTCAACTTTTAACATAACCGGCTTGCCTGAAAGATCAGACGGGGGGAGAGCCCCTTTTTCTTCTGAAAACCTGAAGATAACCTCACCTTTTTCTGTCTGCGCAGAGGGGATAAAATCAAAACTGAGAACTTCTGTTGAGTGAGTCACCCTACCGGTAAACAAGCTAAGGTAATCCTTTTCTATCCGCTCAAGCTCATCAAGGCTGATCCTGTAGGCCGGACCGTCGGGATGCAACTCATCCAGCAAGCCTGAAACAATATGAAACCGGGCCTGCCTGCACTCCAGAATTCGTGCAGCAGCTTCGGCTGCTTTTGTTTCAGGCCCAACTCTTACAGGACGGTAATTCGTTGTAGAATCACCTGATGTGTACATTGGTGTATCGTTGATATTTGCAAATGAAAATCCGTCATTCAATTCGGGCTTCTGAAGAAAATTATTTGCATTTATCCCCTTGTCTGCTGTTGACAAATTTTTCAAATTTATCCCGGCAAGACACCCGTCGGGGGTGAGGCTGACTGTAAAAGCATCCTCTCCGAATGCTTTATACACATGGTCAGGATCGGGTTCGTGAAAAGTACTTAACCTGATGTCTTCGATAAACCATTTTACTGATACCCTCTCTCTTGCATCATTTATACCAAGCAACTGGGAGGCATAAGATGAATAGGGGCCCGGCACAAAACTCTCTTTCACTGCCTTGACATCTATCCTGATGCCTGTACGGGGCAAGGCGTATGCTATACCCTCAACGTAAGGACTGACAACTTCTCCTTCTCCTTTTTTCCGCCTTTGTCCGGCTGCCGGCATTACCAGCATCATTGTCAAAATAATAATTAATATTCTCATCTCTTTATTTTTTATTTACGACCTAAAAATAAGATTTTTATTGTGCATTTCAAGAAAAAGTCAATTCTTGTTTTAAATCAGCCGTCAAAACAATGTTTGCCGGGAACAGTACCATCGGAAATGCTCTTTTCTATACACTTTGTCCAAATAATAATTCTTTAACAGCTTCTCCGAGACAGTCAGTTATATCACCGGCGATGAGTGACATTTCAGATTTTGAACGTACAGCGATATCTCCTGCCAGTCCGTGCAGATATACGCCTGCAACAGCTGCATCCTGAGGAGAGAACTTTTGAGCCAAAAGGCCGAGAATAATACCGGTAAGAACATCTCCGCTTCCTGCTGTTGCCATTCCCGGGTTACCGGTTGAATTAAAAAAAAGCCTGCCCCTTGGAGTGGCAATTGATGTATATGCTCCTTTCAGTACAACAAAGACATTATATTCCTGTGCAAACTGGCATTGCCTGGTAATTCGGGCAAATGAGTCCGGTGTCTCTCCGGCCAGCCTGGCAAATTCACCGGGATGGGGAGTTAAAATTGAATTTTCAGGTAATTCACTCAGCCACTGTTTTTCTTCAGACAGAATATTCAGTCCGTCGGCATCAATTACCAATGGGAATTCCACCCTGGTAATAAGTTGATAAAAGGCCCGTTTCGTAATATTATCAGTCCCAAGTCCGGGGCCTGCCCCGATAACTGTGAAACGGTCAGGATCCGGCAGTTCTGAAAATATCATTTTGTCCGGGTCAATGCTTACCATAACTTCAGGCACAGATGACTGGATTATCTGGTACCCTGCCCCGGGGATATGGGTAGTAAGCAAACCGGCCCCTGCACGGAGGCAGGCTTTAGATGACAAAACAGCAGCGCCAGTTTTGCCGTAACTGCCGGCGATCAGCAGAGCATGGCCGAAATCACCTTTGTGGGCAAATTTTGGCCTTTCTTTTATTATACTCTGTATATCCTCTTTTTCAGTGAAAAAAATTTCTGACGGAGTATTCTCAATTCCCTGCGGGTGCAAACCGATTGGAAGGACTTCCCATTTCCCTGTGTATATTTCATTCCCGGCTAAAAGAAAACTGACCTTTGGAAACTGAAAGGTAAGCGTATAGTCAGCTTTGATAATGCTATCCGGATCATTTGACAGGTTATCTTCTCCCATGAGGCCGCTGGGTATATCGATTGAGACCACAATATTGGAAAGTGCATTTATCTTTCGCGTGACCTCTCCAGCAAGACCTTCGAGCGGCCTGGTAAGACCGGACCCGAACATCCCGTCAAGAATAATGTCGGAATGTTCTGTAACCGGAAACTCACTGATACCGCGAATCCTGAACAATTTCACTGCTCCCTGTTCTTCAAGTCGCCGCCAGTTGATGGCCGGCGATCCTTTCAGCTCTTTCCCGAAATCAAGCAGGTAAACATCACATTGAAAAGACAGGTCAGCCAGCTGGCGGGCAACAGCCAGTGCATCACCTCCATTATTGCCCGGACCGGCAAAAAAGATCATCTTCCGCTCTGCTGTAAAATGTTTTATCAGCCAGCCGGTAATCCGGTGAGCAGCCCTTTCCATAAGATCAATGTCTGCAACCGGCTCATTTTGAATAGTAAATCTGTCTATTTCTGCAATCTGACGTGTTGAAAAAAGTTTCATTCGTTAAAATTTTATAATTATTTGAAAATAAACTAATTAAAAATTTTTCATCTTTTTAAAAAGTAAATTCGTTAAAAAACTTTATACAAATAAAAAACAAAAATGGTAAGAAAATATGAGTAAAAACTATATTTTTAGATCCGTATTTTTATTTACCTGAAAAAAATAAAATTTTGATCATGAACAAATTAATACTAATCATTACGGCATTATCACTTTTCGGTTTCACAACCAGGGCACAAAAAACTCCTACCGGTAATCCTTCGGACTTCAAAGTAAAAACCTGTCTTCATTCAGTAAGTTATGCGGGATTCTGGAGAGGCCAGGCCCGGCTTACGGTAGATGAGTTTCTGGTAAAGGCAAAAGAATTGGGATATGAGGGAGTTATGCTTGTAGCCAAGAGGCCGCACGTATCACCTCACGACTATGACCAGGCGGCAAGAGCAAAGCTTAAGTCTAAAATTGATTCATTAGGCTTAACGCTTGTGGCTTTGGCCGGTTACACTGACTTCACTGCCGGCATTGACAAGCCGGGAATTCCAAATGCCGAAATTCAGGCTGCCTGGGTTGGCGAAATCGCCAGAATGGCAAAAGACCTTGGAACTGATATGGTACGTATATTCACCGGATATGAACGTCCGGGCATACCTTACGACAAACAATACGGAGAGGTTCTGGAAGGACTTAAAATGGCAGGCAGTCTGGCAGCAGAGCATGGTGTGACACTGGTTGTTCAGAATCATCATGATATAGCCCTGCACCACGATGCAATGTACTGGCTACTGAAAGAAGTGAATATGCCTAACGTGATGGCAGGATGGGATGCCTGGTCACCTACCCTCGAAGGATTGTCAAATGAGGAGATCCGCGAATCAATTATTACAATGAAACCGTTCCTGGTAAACACTATAGTAGCTGATTACGTAGTCCATCCCAGGTATACATACGTAAACGAACTCACTAATTACAAGGCAGAGCAGCCGGTAATGAGGGCTGTGCCCCCGGGGAGAGGTATTATTGACTATAAATTGTGGTTCAATACCCTGCGGGAGATTGGCTACAGGGGATGGGTCGTCTACGAGATGTGTGAGGTGCTTGATGGCGGGGGATCGATCGAAAATCTTGACCGGACGGCTAAATTATTTTTAGAATATATGGAACAATTTTAAGACCCTAAACAGATATATTCATGAAAATCAAATTAGTATGTTATTTATATTTTATTTCAACCATAACGGTTATGTCACAGTCATTCCCTAAATTAACTGAAAGTTTCAGGTTAAATCAGCTTGAACCCCCCTCCGGCAAAGTCCGAATGGTATTAGACACTGATACTTACAACGAAATAGACGACCAGTTTGCACTTGCCTATGCTTACCTGTCTGACGAAAAAGTAACTCTTGAAGCAGTATATGCCGCACCTTTTATGAACAAACGCTCAGTAAGTCCGGCAGACGGCATGGAGAAAAGCTTTGCCGAGATTGAACGCTTGCTGGCTCTTCTGGGGAAATCGCCCGAAGGTTTTGCCTTCAGGGGCTCCGACCGGTACCTGGACTCAGAGCAAAAACCTGTAATAAGCGATGCGGCCGTCGACCTGGTAGACAAGGCAATGAAAAGCAGTCCCGACAACCCGCTGTATGTAGTGCCTGTAGGTTGTATAACAAATGTGGCCTCAGCAATACTGATCGAACCAAAAATAATTGAGAATATCGTCGTGGTGTGGCTTGGCGGTAACGGTCTTAACTGGCCTGATCAAAGGGAATTCAACCTGAGGCAGGACGTAAAAGCTGCCAGGGTGGTCCTTAATTCAGGCGTCCCGCTGGTAATTTTGCCCTGCAAACCTGTAGTGTCACACTTTCATACAACGATCCCTGAACTGGAATACTTCCTTAAAGGAAAAAACAAACTTGCAGACTATCTGTTTACAAGTGTCGCAGAATACAGCTCCGGTATGGAAGCCTGGTCAAAAGTGATCTGGGATGTCACAGCTGTTGCATGGCTTGTCAATCCATCATGGATACAGACCAATTTAGTACACAGTCCGGTTCTGACCGACCAGGTTACATACAGTGCCGACAAATCGCGGCATTTTATAAGAATGGCTGCATTTCTGAATCGCGATGCAATATTCAGGGATATGTTTAAAAAATTGACAAAGAGAGCTGATTACCAAAAATAATTTTCCCGCTTTTCAGGGATTCTCCCTTTCCTTTTTTGTTGGATTTTTAGAATTATTAGTTCTCTAAATCGATTTTTTCGAAATCATATTACTGTAAATCAAACATATACAATTATTTTGAACTGATCTAAATTAAATAAGCATATTGACATATAACGGGTATATATTCAGGTGCAATATTTAAATAGGCTATCTTTGAACGTTTTTTTAAAAAATTTAACCTATGACCGTAAATGTTACCCGTACCTTTGATATTCTGGAAAGAATTAAAGAAGAGTTTCCCCGACAGGATGCCCTGGGAGGAACAGTAAATGGCAAGTGGTATACTTACTCTACAGAAGATTACTACAAGAAATCGCATCAGTTTGCCTTAGGGTTGTCAGCCCTTGGATTAAAAAAAGGTGACAAGATCGCTACAATAACGAATAACCGTCCTGAATGGAATTTTGCCGATATGGGTATGGCAATGACAGGTGTGGTACATGTGCCGGTTTACCCTAATATCAGTGAGGATGAATACAGGTATATTCTCAGCCACTCGGAAGCTGTTATATTAATCACCGGAGATAAAAAGATCTATGACAGGTTAAAACCGGTGGCAGATACAATTCCCGGCATAAGGGAAGTATATACTTTTGAGGATGTCGACGGGGCTAAAAATTTTGAAGAAATTATGGAGCTTGGAGAATCCAGCCGTAAAGAGTTTGAAGATAAGTTACATCAATTAAAGAAGACTATTCAGCCGGAAGACCTTGCCACTTTAATATATACATCAGGTACAACAGGCGTTCCCAAGGGAGTAATGCTGTCGCATAACAACCTGGTTTCCAATTTCCTTGCCCATTCAAAAATGCATAATCTGGGCAAAGACCACCGTGTTATCAGCTTCCTCCCTTTATGTCATGTTTATGAAAGAAGCGTAAATTACCATTTCCAGTATAAAGGAATGGGTATATATTATGTGGGGAACCTGGCACAAATTGTTACTGCGATCAAAGAGATCAAACCTCATATGTTTAACTCTGTTCCAAGGTTAATGGAAAAAGTTTATAACGGCTTTGTTGCCAAAGGCAGGGAACTCAGAGGCATTAAAAAATCACTCTATTTCTGGGCTATCAACCTGACACGTCATTTCGAGTACAATAAAAAATACGGGTTGTTCCTGAAGTTAAAAATAAAGATTGCAGATAAGCTTATTTACTCAAAATGGAGAGAGGCCCTGGGTGGAAACATTATATATATCGTTTCAGGAGGTGCAGCGCTGCAACCACGGATAGCAAGGGTACTGGGAATGGCCGGAATGTATAACCTTGAGGGTTACGGCTTAACCGAAACATCACCGGTTATTGCAGTTAATAACCCGATAAGCAGGGAAATGAAAATAGGCACTGTAGGCCCTGTCCTGGAAGGATTTGAGGTTAAAATTGCCGGAGATGGCGAAATCTTATGTAAAGGTCCCGGATTAATGATGGGATATTACAAAGAGCCTGAACTCACCAGTAAAGTAATTGACGAAGACGGCTGGTTTCATACCGGCGACATTGGAGTCCTGGAAGATGGGAAATATCTGAAAATAACTGATCGCAAAAAAGAGATATTCAAGCTGTCGGGAGGAAAATATATTGCTCCGCAACTGATAGAAAATAAACTGAAAGTCTCAAACTTTATCGAACAGGTAATGGTCATCGGGGAGAATGAAAAATATGCCAGCGCACTTATCTCTCCGAATTTTCCAATCCTCCATGAATGGTGTTCTCATAACAAAATTCTTTTTGAAAACAATCAGGAGTTAATAAAAATACCTGCAGTTAAGGAAAAAATGCAAAAAGAGGTAGATGAGATCAATAAAACTCTTGGAACTCATGAAAAGATCAGCCGCATCAGGCTTGTGAGCGATGACTGGACCCC
>CAZBWK010000025.1:0-38504 GCA_964495655.1 uncultured Prolixibacteraceae bacterium
AAGAATGATTAAAATTTTCTTGTGAGAGTGAGGAACGAACGGTTCCATATGTTCTTAAATTTTTAATTAGTTTATTTTCAAATAATTATAAAATTTTAAACAGATGAAACGACTCATAACAATTTTATTGATCCTGACCTTCTCACACTCTTTCAGTCAGCCGTCCGCGCAGGCAGCCGGCCCCACTGGAAAATTCAGGGCAGCTGTAGTTAAAAAGAATATAACACCGGAAAAACCACAATGGCTCAGAGGTTATAATCCGAGGATCTCAACCGGTATACATGACAGTATCTACCACAGGATAGTAGTACTTGACGACGGACATACCCGTTTTATACTGGCCTCTTCAGATATATGCACCTTTTCACCTGTCTTCTACGATGATGTTGCTTCAGAGATTGAAAGCAGGTTCAACATTAACCCTCTCAACTTCTGGTGGTCGCTGACCCATACCCACTCCGCCCCGGAAGTGGCAACCGGCTATGGCTCGATTCTATATCCTGTAATGGCAAACAGAAGGAAGCAGGCAGATGAACACGAAAAAGACCCTGCTTATACCCTGATGATGAAACAAAAGCTGCTCGATGGTATCGACGAAGCGCTTAAAAGCCTGGTCCCGGCAAGGCTGGCCGTAACATGGGGATATTCGCAGGCTAATATCAACAGACGGGCGATTGATGCTGACAGCAAAGCATCGCTGGGAATGAATCCTGATGGTCCGGTCGACAGGAAAATAGGAATATTAAAAATCAACCATGAAAAGGGAGAACCTCTTGCTGTTATAGCCAACTATCCTGTTCATGGTACGGTTATGGGCGGACAAAGCCAGGTTATAAGCGGGGATGCACCGGGAATAGTTGCAGAATATTTTGAGGAAAAAACCGGGGCGCCGTTACTATTTATTAACGGCGCTGCAGGCAACATAGCCCCGATATACAGCGTATACCCAAATCCGCACGCAGGTCATCTGTCTCAGTTCAAAGTGCTTCTCGGAGATAAGATACTCAATGCATGCAGACAGATCTCGCACGCAACTGCTGATGTTACCATAAGAACAGAAAGACTTATTGTAGAAACAAAACAACATCCCGCACTGGACCTGCCTGAGGATATGGGTAACTATTCACGAACCTCCGGTTCGGGAGAAAAACTGATCAGACTGCCCGTGCGGATCCTTCGTATTAATGAGGATGTAGCAATCTGGAGTGCACCGGTTGAACTATTTTGCGAAATCTCCAACAACATCAGAAGCAGTTCGCCCTATCCCTATACCTTCTATTTTGGTTACACTAATGGTGTAATGGGATACCTTGTATCTGAAAATGAATATCAGTATGGGGGTTATGAACCTGCTGTCTCTCCATTCACACCGCGTGCTGACAAAGATCTTACCAATGCAGTGATAACGTATCTAGAGGAAAAATGAAATAACCAAATAATCAATCAAATATGAACCTATATAAAAACCTGACAGTCATTTTAGCAGCTGCCTGTTACTTGATGATCATAATCCCTGGCCAGGCATCAGTCATAAAAACATCTGCGGTAAAACAGTCATGCGCAACTGATATAAAAATGCACCCCGCTGAAAAGGATAGCCAAAATGTGGGTTTCATATGGCCGGAAGGAATAAAGGCCGGAGTGAGTCTTACCTTTGATGATGCCCGGTTGTCACAAATTGACAAAGGAATACCGCTGCTTGACAAACATGGAGTAAAGGCAACCTTTTATGTATCACCCTTACAGATGATGAAAAGAATTGAGAAGTGGAAAGAAGCAGTAGCCAATGGCCACGAAATTGGCAATCATTCACTTACTCATCCCTGCTCAGGAAATTTCCCCTTTGCCAGAAATAATGCCCTGGAAAATTATACCCTTGAAGAAATACAAATGGAACTTGATTCTGCCGGCAGGTTTATCAGAAAAAATGCAGGTATAACCCCTGTCTCTTTTGCCTACCCTTGTGGTCAGACCTTTGCAGGCAGAGGCTTGTACCTGAAGAGCTATATTCCACTGGTAGCTGCATCATTTGAATCAGGCCGGCTATGGATGAGTGAAGGCCCAAATGATCCTGAATATAGTGATTTACACCAGCTCTACGGCGTTGAACTCGACGGCAAAAGCTTTAAAGAGGCGCTGGTACTTATTCAAAAAGCAGCAGAGAACGGACAATGGCTGATATTTGCAGGCCATGAAACTGACTATGAAGGGAAAAGACAGACAACTCTGCTTTCAACTCTGGATTCAATCTGCATATATGCTACTGATCCTGCTAACGGCATCTGGATTGATAATGTTCATAACGTAGCATCATACATTAAACAGAAAAGAGGGGAAAAACCGTTTTCAGCACTTCCTTTATATAAAAATCCGGCTTACCCGGTGGACAGGCGGGTTGAAGACCTTCTCTCAAGAATGACAATCGAAGAAAAGACAGGGCAGCTAAATGCTCCTGTCCCTTACAAAATGTCGAGTGAACCAAACGGCAGAATTGATGCCTGCCGAAAATTTGCAGCAGGAAATCTGCTGGAGGGAATCGGTCCGGCAGGAGGCTTCTGGGCGCCGGCGAGAATGTTCAATGAAGGAGCCGGGGCTCAGGCCGGGTTTCTGAACGAGCTTCAAAAGATAGCCACAGAAAATACCAGATTGCAAATACCCCTGCTTTTTTTTGAGGAGGGTACACACGGACTAATGACTGCCGGGGGTACTATCTTTCCCGAGGGGATGGCTCTTGGCAGCGCCTGGAACAATAAAATGATAAGTGATGTATATGCAACTGCAGCAAGAGAAGCAAGGACAAGAGGCGTGCATTTTCTGGGTACTCTGGTAATTGAACCTGTCAGAGATCCCAGGCTCGGAAGAAATGAAGAAGGGTACAGCGAAGATCCTTATCTCTGCTCACAAATAGCAGAGGCTATAGTGACGGGAATGCAGGGTAATGATATTTCTGCAAATGATAAAGCTATAGCATTGCTATGCCACTTCCCCGGACAGTCTGAACCGGTCAGTGGCCTCGAAAGAGGCGAAATGGAAATTTCAGAAAGAAAGCTGAGAGAGGTTTTCCTGAAGCCCTGGATATCAGGAATAAAAAAATGCGGAGCGCTGGGTGTAATGGCAACCTATCCCGCAATTGACAGGGAATCTGCTCACGGGTCGGAAAAGCTGCTGACCAAAATTCTCCGCGAAGAACTGAACTTCCGGGGATTGGTAATGAGCGAAGGAGCCGGATTGGGGATCCTTATCTATGAACAAATAGTCTCAGACATGAAAGAGGCTGGCGAACTGTGCCTGAAAGCCGGGGTTGATGTCAGTATATGGTTTGAAGACGGATACCTGCAATCACTTAAGGAAAACTTAAATGAAGGGAAAGTGTCTGTCGAAACAATCGACAGGGCAGTCAGAAGAATACTGAAAGTCAAATTTATGCTGGGATTGTTTGAAAATCCTTATGTTGATGTTGAACAGGCAGTCAGGGAAAGCAATACAGATCAAAACCGTAAACTGGCTCTTGAGTCAGCCCGCGAAGGTATAGTTCTTTTAAAAAATGAAAAAAACCTGCTTCCCCTTTCGAAAAATATTAGATCAGTTGCAGTGATCGGACCAAATGCCGACAATGAAATAAACCAGCTGGGTGATTACACACATACTCCTATAATTCAGGACATCATAACTCCCCTGGAGGGGATCAGAAACAAAGTATCGTCGGATACCAGAGTTACATTTGTTCAGGGTTGTAATATTATTGATGATGATCTTAATGAAATAGAAGAAGCAGTGGCAGCAGCAAAAAATGCTGATGTTGCAATTATTGTAGCAGGCGAAAGTCACAGTGGCAAAAAAACCAACGGAGAGGGCTTTGATGTTGCCAGCCTCGACCTGACGGGAAAGCAGGAAGAGTTGATCAGGGCAGTTCATAAAACCGGCACTCCGGCAGTTGTTGTCCTGATCAACGGAAGGCCTTTGTCAATAAGGTGGACAGCCGAAAATATACCTGCCGTTGTTGAAGCATGGAACTGCGGAGAGCAGGGGGGTAATGCAATTGCCGATGTGCTGTTTGGTGACTATAATCCATCCGGGAAGCTGCCGGTAACAGTTCCCCGTCATGTTGGACAGCTCCCTGTTTATTACAACCACATGCCTTCAAAAGAGTACTGGATCAGTCAAAGGGGCGGTTATGCAGACATGCCTGCCACACCGTTGTGGGAGTTTGGTTACGGATTGAGCTATACAACATTTGAATACAGCAACCTGAATATCAGTCCGGCAGTCACTGGCAGTTCAGGTGAGATCACTGTAAGCCTTGATATCCGGAATAACGGAAGCAGATCAGGCCATGAAGTTATACAGTTATACCTTAACGATATGATCAGCTCAGTCACATCACCCGTAAAAGAGCTTAAAGGGTTTCAAAAAGTATTCCTCAATCCCGGTGAGAAGACAAAAGTACATTTCCTGCTGACACCTGAGCATACTGCACTTCTGGACAAAAATATGCAGTGGGTCACAGAACCGGGCCGGTTTGAAGTTATGGTTGGCAGTTCGTCAAAAGACATCAGGCTCACCGGCTATTTTGATATACAATAAAAAATTCAGGGTTAATTATAAGGGGCAGCTTTCAGGCTGCCCTTAATTCAGTATAGAAGTTCATTTTTACCAGGCTCACATATTCTGAAATGTATTTTTTTGGTTATCTTGTCAATCTATTGCTATATTTGATATATCTATTTAAAATAATTTATCATGGACAGACGCAAATTTGTAAAAAACACACTATTAGGTTCAATGGCTGTATCAGCAGGGCCGGCATTCGGACTTACAGGTAAACTCCCTGCCAGGGATTATAAGATTGGTATCATGTGGGGTACTATCGGAACAGGCAATACTATTGCGGAAAAATTCCAGCACTCCAAAGCGGCTGGTTTTAACGGAGTGCAGGTTAACAGTCATCTCGACAGAAATGAAGTAGTAAAAGCAAGCAAAGCCACAGGGTTACCTGTTTCAAGCGTTTGTGATTCAAAACACTGGGAATGGTTATTGTCATCTCCGGATAAAACAGTAAGGGATAAAGGAAGGGAAGCCCTTGAATTATCTCTCGAAGATGCCAAATTTTACGGAACCGATACTGTTCTGCTGGTCCCCGGCAAGGTTGATGAATCAGTAAGCTATGATGACTGCTGGAATCGAACTACCGAAGAGATAAAAAAAGTAGTGCCGCTGGCAGAAAAACTGAAAGTAAATATTGCTATAGAAAATGTGTGGAATAATTTCCTCCTGAGCCCTGTTGAGGCTATCCAATATATGGATCAGTTCAAGAGCCGTTATGTTAAGTTTTACTTTGACTGTGGAAATATTTTGGTTTACGGATGGCCGGAACAGTGGATCAGAATCCTTGGCAACCGTATTGCACGTGTCCATATCAAAGAATTCGATATGGAGGCTGCAAACAGCAAGGGTAAAAGAGCAGGCTTCAATGTTGACCTCGGTGAAGGAAGTGTTAACTGGCCTGCAGTGATGAAAGCGCTCGATGATACAGGTTATGACAGCTGGCTTACACTCGAACAACGCGGGGGGGGAAGTCATGAAGGACTGAAAGATCTGGTTGAAAGGACAAAAAAGATCATAAAAAGCTAAAAAAATAACTTAGATATATGTGTGGCCGTTTTGTTCAGGTGATCGATATTGAACTTTTCATTAAACGGTTCGGTGTTAAAGAGCCGGCTCAGATCAATTTAAAAGACAACTATAACATCTCAGCCGGCGATATGGCTTATGTCATAACAAACGACAAACCGGAAGAACTGCAGGAGTTCCGGTTCGGACTTACACCTCACTGGGCAAAAAAGCAGATGTACCTGATAAATGCCAGGTCCGAAGGAGATAATAATCCCGACGATGATCCCTCCTATTCAGGGCCAATGGGGATCATCAACAAACCGTCATTCAGGGTTCCTGTCAGGTCAAAGCGTTGCCTGGTAATCGCAAACGGATATTTTGAAGGCCCTCGTAAAGAGCGGCTGAACAAGCCATTCTTTATTTCGAAAAAAAAGCTCGAAGTATTTACTTTTGCAGGAATATGGGATACATGGATCAATAATGATACATCGGAAGTAGTAAACTCATTTTCAATTATTACTACTGTTGCCAATCCGCTGACCCGGCATATAGGTCACCACAGGTCACCCGTCATACTTGACAAAAAAGATGAAGCCCGTTGGCTCAATGATGATCTTCCTGCAGAGGAAGTGTCAAAATTATTAAAACCTTATGCAGGAGATGAATTCAGCGCTGTTGCAGTGTCAGTAAGGATCAAAGACCCCAAAAACAAAGGAAGTGATCTGATAATACCTGTTGAAAAAAGCAGCAGCATTGAATTCGACTCAGTTGTTAAAAAAGAGCTTAGGCTTGAAGGGATGGGAAGGAACAAAAGGGAATAACCAGGTTATAACCTATGCATCCGGAGAGGTGTCAGTTCCTTTCTTCCGAGAACTTCCTGCCCTCAAGAAACGCCTTCACATTTGAATCAACTATGTCACGCCTTTTCGATTTAAAGACATCTTCTATACCCCTGATAATAATTTCACTGCCAATATTAATAAAAGGAGAGGCTGCCCCCAGCATTACCATGTTAGAAGCCTTTGGATTTCCTATATCTTTTGCTATTTGATCAGCATTGATCATGACTATCCTGATTTTATCCGTAATCTCATCGAAAAATTTTTGCACATCAGGATAGTTTGAAATATTCCTGAACTCAACGGTATTAGTCACCAGGCTCCCCTCCTCTGATAAATAAGGCAGATACCTGAGAGATTCAAGTGGTTCAACCGACAGGATTAGATCTGCTTTCCCCAGGGGGATAAGGTCAGAATAAACAGGAGTGTCAGAAATTCTCAGATGAGAGACCACGGCCCCGCCCCTCTGGCTCATACCATGTGTTTCAGCTTGTTTAAGATAATAATCCTCATTAAGAGCAGCTGCTCCCAGGGCAGCTGCGATAGTGAGTATTCCCTGTCCGCCCACTCCGGCTAATATTATATCTGTCTTCATCAATGTTTTCCTTTTTTTCTGTTTAACTTCTTTATTCTTGCCGCGCGCTGAACACATTCACGCTTTCCTATCATTACCGAAACACCCTCATAAGCCATCTCCTCCTTTATTATATTCACGATCTGGCCATGATTCTTTTTCAACGGGATAAAGACCCTGATATGATCAGGATCAACACCAACTCCCCGGCAAATATTCTCAATACGTCCCTCTGCAGATGACTTCTGTCCTCCAGTCATTGCTACAGCTTCATTATCAACAATAATTATATTAACATTACTCTTCTCGCTGACACAGTCAAGCAGTCCGGTGATACCAGAGTGTGTAAATGTTGAATCACCAATAACGGCAAACACAGGCTCCATACCTGCATCAGCGGCTCCTTTAGCCATGGTAATTGATGCTCCCATATCCACACAAGTATTAATGGAATTATAGGGAGGCAGGGCGCCAAGAGTATAACAACCGATATCGGAGAACACCCTTCCATCTCCAACCTCCCGGATGATCTCATTAAGCGCTAAGTAAGTATCAACATGTCCGCATCCTGCACATAGTGAGGGGGGACGGTTAGGGAGGCTGAAAGGGCCGCTGCTGGTGACTGCTTTCTTAATCCCCAATGCCCTGGCAAGATGATCGGGATTCAGCTCACCTTTTCTGGGCAAAGTGCCGTCGAGGCGTCCGTTAACAACTTTCCCCTTATCGAAAAAGTCTTTTAATAACTCCTCTGCAATCGGGTAACCCTCTTCAACAACCAGTAATCTGTCACACTCATCTTCGAGCCTTCGAAGCAAGCTTACAGGCAAAGGATATTGCGAAACCTTCACTACGGGCCACGGACATTTACCTCCGGAAAAGTTCTCAAGCAGGTAATTTATGGCAATGCCGCAGCATACTATCCCAAGACTTTTATCATTACCATCAAGGTAAGAGTTATATTTCGACTCATCTGCCATCTGCTGTATTGTCTCCTGTTTTTCGAGCAATTCCTGATAATATATCCTGCCATAAGCCGGAAGAAGCATAAACTGCTTCAAATTATCAGGAAGCCTAATCTGCTTCTCTTCCAGAAGTGGTTTTTGTAACACACCTGAACGCGAATGTGCCAGTCGCGTCGGAATTCTGATCATGACCGGCAGTTTTAATTTCTCTGACAGATCGAATGCCTCATAGGTCATATCGTATGCTTCCTGCTGAGAGGAGGGTTCAAAAACAGGTATCATGGCAAATTTCCCATAATAACGGGAGTCCTGTTCATTCTGGGATGAATGCTGTGAAGGATCATCGGCAACAGTGACGACCAGTCCGCCGTTCACCCCGGTAACAGAAGCATTCATAAACACATCAGCGGCAACATTAAGCCCCACATGCTTCATACAGGCCATTGACCGCTTTCCTGCATATGACATCCCCAGGGCCGCCTCCATTGCTGTTTTTTCATTCACTGACCAATCACGGTGAATATCTCTTTCAACAGCTGCGGGATTATCCTGAATAAATTCAGTGATCTCTGTCGAAGGTGTTCCCGGATAGGCATAAACACCTGATATACCCGCATCAATTGCTGCCTGTCCTATTGCTTCAACTCCTAAAAATAAATTTCTGTGCATCGTATGTTCAAATTTTCCGGGTTGCAAAATAGTCTTTATCCGGATTCAAAAAAAATATCTTTTCTCAGTTCACTTCTGAAAATTAATTGTTAACAGGTAATTAATTTTTGCACTGGTAAATTCTGAACAGAGACTAACTATAGATTGTCAGTACCAGTCTCCTGCCTGAGGCATAATTGCGGAATTCACAAAAATAGATCCCCTGCCAGACGCCGAGGTTAAGACGATGGTTTGTGACAGGAACAGTGATCTCTGAACCTATAACGGACGACTTCAAATGGGCAGGCATATCATCACTGCCCTCAATGGTATGAATATATACCGGATCATTCTCTGGTATCAGCTTATTTATAAATGATTCAAAATCAATGCGTACATCAGGATCAGCATTTTCATTCAGCGTAATTCCCGCAGAAGTGTGCTTTACCAGGATATGTAATAAACCTTTTTCAGGAAGCGCTGGCAGTTCCTGTAAAATATGTGAAGTTATAAGATGATAACCTCTTCTGAAGCGCGGTAGTACTATTTCGGTCTGCTGTATCATATATAAAAGTATAATTCACATCAACTTTAAAATCATTTACCCGTCAATAAAGCAGGGAAAGCTTTTTAAATTAAAACTACTTTGTAATATTATTTTATGAAACGAACATGCAAAATATTTACACCCAAGGTGATGATTGAAATACATATGAGTCCCATATGATATCTTTGAGAATCATTAATTTTAATCATATAAAATCTTTAAAGGCATTATATGTGCCGCCTGTCTGCTCCCTTTCCTGTAAATCGCGTTGCTTTTTCTTCCACTCTTCCGCAATATGCCGCAATACCTTGTCGGCATGGGCAAAAAACATTTTGTACGACAGACAAAATCTTGGTTTCCTGTTGTCTCCCGGATCTTTAACCCTGTCTTTGGTACATCCTCCGTAACATTTTGTAAGCCACTGACATTTTCTGCACTCACCGGGGAGTAAAGCTTTTGCAGCGCCAAAAGCCAGCTGCTTTTTCGAATTAAGCATAGCCGTGATGCGGTTGTCCATTATATTTCCCAGCCTCCATTTCGGCTCCACAAAAAAATCACAACTGTACACATTACCGTTATGTTCAACCACCACATAAGGCCCGCACTCTCTCATCATAGTACACTCAGGAGGCTCCATACCCACATAGGTATAAAATACCGAATCGAAATGCCTGACATTAGTTGTGGGCTCTCCATTGCGGAAATCAGCCAGCCAAAGATCAAAAATCTTACACAGAAACTCACCGTACTTTTCAGCAGTCACAGAAAACGAAGCTGCCACTGAAGGGTTCTTTTTATCAGTTTCGACAACAGGAATGAACTGCATCCATGTAAATCCCAGTGATTTGAAATAGTTATATGTTTCCTCCGGAAACTGCACTGAATAATCGGTCAGAGTTGCAAGCACATTAGTTGCAACGCCGTTCTGCAAAAGCATCAGACCGTTGCTCTCAACCCTTTTATGAGTTCTCTGGCCTGCATTATCCCTTCTGTAATGGTCGTGTACATGTTCAGGACCGTCAAGCGAAAGCCCCACAAGCCAGTCATACTTCTGCAGAAATGCTGCCCACTCCTCATTCAGAAGAACACCGTTTGTCTGGAGTCCGTTACCGACGACCTGTCCGTGACCATACTTTTTCTCAAGATCAACTGCCCTCTTATAAAAATCGAGTCCCATCAATGCAGGCTCACCACCCTGCCAGGCGATAGAAACAGACTGGCCCGATTGCTGCATGACCTGCCGTAAAACTTCTTCCTGAACCTCATCGCTCATCCGGTGCCTTGAGGTTTCAGAAAATAAGCCGGCCTTTTCAAGGTAAAAACAGTAGGTACAACTGAGATTGCAGTCAGGACCGGCTGGTTTAATTAATACCGACGTAAGGGGACGAGTTATTTTTGCCATCAATTAATCACTGTCTAAAAACTGCAAACTTAAATAAATTATGACTCTAAATCAAAAATTATTTAGCCGGATCCAAAAGCCCTATTTCCCAACAATCTTAATAGTAGTACGCCGGTTCAGCCTCCTGCCCTCCTCTGTATCATTGTCAGCCACCGGTTTGTCCTCTCCAAACCCTGCCATACTGAGCCTCTTGCTGTCGATACCGTAACTGATCAGGTAACCGGCCACAGACCCGGCTCTGTTTTCTGACAATTTCAGGTTATGCTCTGAATCACCTGTATTATCTGTATGTCCCTGTATCTCAACTTCCAGTGATGGATTTGTCTCAAGAAATCCGGCAAGCCTGGTCAGCTCGGGCTCTGACTCAGGCAGGATAGTAAAAGAATCAGTCTCAAAATATATATTGTAAAGATCCATTTCCGCACCTATATCAATCGACTTAAGCATAATATCGAGCTCGTAAGGATCGTAAGACTGTTTTGTTTCACTCAGGTCAAAATGTTCAGAATAAAAAAGATATCCCTCCTTTTCAACCGAAAAGGCATAATTATTACCGGCAGGAAGGCACAGCAAAGTTTTACCCCTTTTGTCGGTTACTTCAGTTCGTCTCACAAACTCTCCTGCTGTAAGGTTGGTCAGCTCGACAGATGCCCGCAAAGGGAGCATGGTCTTTTCATCGTAAACATTAACCCGTGCATATGTTGCAGGATGGGGCCGCAGTGATTCTTCGAGACTGAATGAATATATATCAATGTCGGGCGGATTTTCACGTGGGGAGGAAAAAAATGCAGTCAGTCCGTCTGCACTTATAAACATTCCCTGCTCATCATTGAATGTATTAACAGGGTATCCCAGGTTCACCGGTTTTGTAAATACAGAGTCATCGGTGATCTCCGACATAAAAATATCGAACCGTCCCATTCCTATGTGATAGTCAGATGCGAAGTATAAATTTTTATTCCCTGCATGAATGAATGGGGATGTTTCATTTCCGGGTGTATTAACACTGTCGCCCAGGTTCACCGGTTCTTTCCATTTCAGCCTGCCCTGCGGACCAACACCAAGAAGCTCTGCCCTCCAGATATCCCTCCCTCCTTTACCGCCCGGACGGTTACTGGAGAAATAGAGATAACGGTTATCAGACGAAAGGCTGGGATGAGCATCCCACGAAGAGGAATTAAGAGGAGGCCCGGCTGATACCGGATCAGTCCAGCCATCATCTGTCAAAACTGAATAGTATATATCACAACTACCCATTCCGTCAGGACGGTTGCAGGCAGTGAAAAACAAAATCGATCCATCGGCCGACAGGCACTGGGCCCCTTCATTATCAGGAGTGTTTATCTCTTCAATAGGGCGGGCTAAACTCCAGCCGTAATCTGTTCTCTCCGACACATAAAAATCTTCCTGCGGTAACATGCCCGGAGCCCTGATCAACCGGGTAAATACAAGCCTCGAATTATCAATGCTCAGGCTGGGCCAGTATTCATCGAAAGAAGAGTTAACCGAATCAGAAAGTCTTTGCGGATCAAACTCCACACTGTTCATTAATGCATCCATGGCAAACCTGCAGCTTTCCATCCTCATCTCCACCTCCTGCCTGAGCTCCTCACTTACCCTCTCTTTGTCCATATAGGCAGTGTAATAAAATAACGCTTCCTCATATCTGCCTGTCGATAACAGGGCATTGCCCAACCTTAGCGAGATCAATGGTATTTCCTTCAGGTTGATTGCTTTTTTTAAAATAACTATCTCCTGTTCAGGGTCATTTATTTCATTGTAAATATCGGCCAGCAATAAAAATGCATCCAGATATGAAGGGTCTTTCGCAATTATTTTGTTTGATATATCAATAGCGTTGCTGTATGACTGCATTGAAAACTGTTGCCTGGCATCATTGAAAAGCTTGTCGAGCCTTCTGTCTGATTGTCCGTTGACAGTCAGTGCTGAAATAACTAAAGTAACATATACAGGCAGCAATTTAATGCACAAGTTTAAACATGCAGACAACCTTGCAGAAACATTCATAATTTTTAAAAAATTTATTCATTAAATCATTACAATATTCTTAATTATTTTTTTATTTTGCCTCTGTAAAACTTTAAAATTTATTTTATTTTTTTGAATTATGATATAAAATGAAACGGAAAGTAAACAAAAAGAATTACAGTGAAGCAGACAACTTCGATCGAAAGCAAAAAAGACACTCCGCCCGGCGAGAGAAAAGCTCAAAGAAAAGGCTTTCCATTTATGACGAATTCGATGACGAAGATCTTAATGATTACTCATTCAGCTATGATGACTTCGACGACGAAGATGATGACTTTTAAAAAAATACTATAGATTTAAATCCACAACAAACATATAACAATAAATACCCCGGAAATATAAAGACAGAAAAGCGTGCTGATCAGTCAGCATAAAAAGCTTCAATTCCGGGATAGTGGTATTTTGCCCTTGCTATTCTTTCAGGGAAGCAGAAATATTCAGCATCTGCCTTTGCACATATTTTACCTTCCGGATTGATAAGTACGCTTTTAATTCTGGCGATATTCTTTTGAACAGACACCAGCGATGCCTTCACCGTGAACTCCCCTTTGGTTATAAAGGCTGGTTTAGGATACTCCACCCTCAGCTGTATTGTAACACCTGTTGTTTTCAGCTTGACAAATACCAGCCAGGCTGCTGCTTCGTCCAACAGGGTAGCCTGAATGCCTCCGTGTAAAACCCCTGTCCAGCCTTCAAATTCTTTCCTTGGCTGCCATTTGGCAATAATCTCATCTCCGTCCTCCCAGAATTCCATATGAAGGCCTCTTTCATTGGCAGGTGAGCATCCAAAACAATTAAATTCACCGGTGCCTGCAACCGGCGAAAAAGGATTGACAATCTTTCTCATACTTTTAAATGAAAATCAGACAGACAAATTATGCCTGTATGAAAGCAGATCTTATATCTTAATTATTTCCAAGTATCAGCGGAAGTCCTTCTTTGCCGCTACCAATAACAATGACTTTTGAATTGGGCGATTCAGCAAGGCCCACTGTTGCATCTATTCCGCGTTGCCTGAGTATATTTTCAGTCAGGCTGGCGCTTATTATGCGGTTATAATTTGCAATACCCTCAGCCTCAATACGCCTGCGTTCTGCCTCCGATTCTTCCCTTTTAAGCCTGAATTCGTATGCAAGCGCTTCCTGCTCCTGCTTGAGCTTACTTTCTATGGCTTCCTTGATCTGCTCGGGAAGATTGATAGACCTGATAAGCAAAGCACGCATTTCGATAAAATTCTCGCCCAGCACTTTTCTTGTCTCATCCTTAATGCTGCTTTCAACCTCAGCCCTCTTGGTTGAATAGATCTCCTCTGCAGTATAACGGCCGGCTACCTGCCTGACTGTTGAACGGACTTCAGGAATTACCAGCACATTGATGAAGTTAACCCCAAACTGCTGGTGCAGCAGTCCGATTTCATTGTAAACAGGATTGAAACGCACAGTAATGTCTGTATTTATCGACAATCCGTTTTTATCGAGCACATCCATTGTCTCCTCTCTTTGCTGCTCCCTTACATTATATATATATAACTTGTTCCAGGGGGCGATAATATGAAAACCTTCACCGTAAATATTTTTAGTATCCAGTCCTGAAGTATAAGGCCTGAAAATTACACCCCGTTCCCCCGCTTCAATTATAAAAAACATTCTTCCTCCGAAAAGCAATATGATCAGGATAAATGCAACTAATGCAATAATGTAAGATGATTTTAAATTAAATTTCATGACCTAATATTTTTATTGTTTGTACAAATGTAAAAAGATTAATGGGTTCAGTGATCAAATCATTTTATTTTTTGACAATTAAATCCCGGAGCTTTTTTGTTATGAGGCTTAATATTATCTTTGATTTATAATTAAGTTGTTTAAAAAAATCATTTCCATATGAAACGGACCATATCAATATATCTCTTTCTTTTATTGACAATAAGCCTGTCAGCTCAGGACTTTTTCAGGCAGGATTTTAACCGGAAGAAAACATATATTTTACTGGCTAATCCTACCGAAAGTAACCTGAGCACAATAAACTACCTGATTAAGAATCGAATTTTAAGAATCAATACCTCAAGGGTCAGATTTGTTGGTATTTATCATGAAGACCAGAAATATGATTTCAGTAATTCAAAAAAATATATTGAAGAAGAAAAAATGAAAAATTTCTATCTGCATGAACTGCGCGGCCCCATAAACATCAAAGATCTTTTTGTTAACAACCATCTGAGCACTGAGTTTCAAAAGCTTTTTAATTATTCAGCCGGCATATTTTTCTTCGGTGGACCAGACATACCCCCTGAGGTTTATGATCAGAAAAATACCCGCTCCAATGTAACAGACCCCAACCGGCATCTTTTTGAACTCACCTTTCTTTTTCACCTCATAGGAGGAGATCAAAACGACTCCTTCAGGCCTTTTCTTGAAGATAAACCATGGTACTTCATCACCGGCTTTTGTCTCGGACTGCAGACGATGAACGTCGCCGCCGGCGGTTCCCTTATCCAGGATATTCCTGCTGAAATTTTCGGTGCTGAGACTCCTGATGCCATAGTTAAAGCCGGCAGGAACAACCTCCACCGCAATTACTGGCAGGAGTTATCAGACGACTCCCTGTTAACAGGTTCTAACATTCATCCCATAAGGTTTACTGATAATCCGTTTTTCGGAGAAAAGGTAAAGGTTTCAGAAAACTTAACCCCATTAGTCTGTAGCAGTCACCACCAGGCGATAAAGGAACCGGGGAAAGACCTTGAGGTAACAGCCGTCTCGATCGACGGAAAAATTCCAGAGGCAATAGTCCATAACCGTTATCCTCATGTGTTCTCGGTGCAGTTCCATCCCGAGAGGCCCGCCCTCTACGAGAAGATGAGTGAAATAAAAATCCATCCCGACGACATTCCCCGCCCATACCATGAATATATCGGCAAAGAGGGCGCAGAATTTCATAAACAATTCTGGAAATATATTTCAAAAGCAATTAAAAAAGCTGCCATATCCGGCAGATCAAAACGAAACAACTACTGATCCCTCTCCGTAACCCTGAATTTAGGGCTTTCAATAGCCGGTTGTTAATAACTTGTAATGCCAGGCAATAAAAAACAGATCAACTGTTGTGAAATAATAGTTATTTTAGCGATTGATAATATTTGAATTGAAATTTCGTTTTTTAATCAAGGAAAATTTGAATACAACTATGTTTACACTTTTATCACTCCAGGCCGGTATGACTGCAGAGCTTGACACATTGGCCACTGAACCTGAAGGCATATCAACAAAATTCATTGATCTTGCTCTTAAAGGCGGATGGATCATGATTCCCATCCTGTTACTGTCAGTAATAGCAGTTTATATCTTTTTTGACAGATACTTTGCAATAAAAAAGGCAGGAAAATTTGACACTGCTTTCCTGGAAAAGATCAAAGTATATATCACTAATGGCAAAATTGACGAAGCCCTGATGATCTGCCGGAGCAACCCTAACCCCGCATCCCGGATGCTGGAAAAAGGTATATCCAGGATCGGCAGGCCGCTGAATGATGTGAGTGCCGCAATCGAAAATGTCGGCAACCTGGAAATATCAAAGCTGGAAAAAAGCCTTCCTGTCCTTGCCTCCGTGGCCGGCGGGGCGCCAATGCTTGGTTTTCTAGGCACTGTTATGGGTATGATCCAGGCATTTTACGACATGTCTAATGCTGGTAACAATATTGATGTGACACTCCTTTCGACCGGTATATACCAGGCAATGGTTACTACCGTTGCCGGGCTGATAGTTGGCATTATTGCCTATTTCGCTTATAATATACTGGTAACTAATGTCGAAAAGGTTGTATTCAAAATGGAAGCCACAACAACAGAATTTATGGATTTGCTTAATGAACCTGCATAATAAATTGTAAAATGGCACTTAAACGCAGAAATAAGATCAATGCAACCTTCAGTATGTCATCAATGACTGATATTGTTTTTCTGTTACTGATATTTTTTATGGTGACATCCACGCTGGTTGCCCCTAATGCCCTTAAACTGCTTCTTCCCCAGAGCAACAACCAGACAGCAGCAAAACCAATTACCACAATATCCATAACGAAAGATATGAGATATTATATTAATGACGATGGCCGCCTCCGGAGAGTTGAATTCAGAGAGATTGAACCATTTTTGCAGAACCGCTACGGCATAGGTAACGACGATATATATATTTCACTTCATGCAGAAAGATCAGTGCCATGGGAAGAGATAGTTAAAGTAATGAACATTGCCAGAAAAAATAAGTATAAAATGATTGCGGCCACAGCGCCGGAAAATTAAATGAGCTTTTTCGAGGAACATAAAAAAGGTATTGTCGGGACTGCAGTATTTCATATCTGTATCCTGCTTATGCTGATTTTCATGGGCTTTTTCACTCCTCTGCCGCTTCCGGGCGAGGAGGGGATCTTAGTGAACTTCGGCACCAGTGATCAGGGACTGGGTGATGTTGAGCCCGGATCAGCACGCAGCCAGCCTGAAACTGCACCGCCCGTTCAACAGAGGGAAACAGCTGTTCCTCCGCCACCGCCAAGTACCCCTCCAGCAAGGATACCCGACCAGGCTAAGGAAGCAGCAATGACACAGGATTTTGAGGAGGCAGCAGCTATTGATGCCGCTGAACAGAAAAAGCGGGAAGCAGAGAGACAAAAACAACTCGAAGCTGAAAGGATCAGGCAACAGGAGTTGCAACAGCAGCGACAGGCAGAGCTCGAAAGACAAAGAAGGGAAACCGAAATAGAGAGACAGCGACAGGCAGAAATCGAAAGACAGAGACAAGCTGAACTTGAAAGACAAATACAGGCAGAAGCTGAAAGAAAAAGGGAGGAAGAAGAACAGAAAAGAATAAGTGAAATAGACTCACGCGCAAAGGGAGCATTCGGATCCGGCACAAGCGGGGCAGAAGGCCGGGGATCAGGAGATAATCAAAACCAGGGTGTAACATTTCCCGGAGGCAATCAGGGTGTTCCCACAGGAGATCCCAATGCTGGTACGTACGGACCGGGAGGCAGTGGATCAGGAGACCAGGGTACAGGTGTTTCATACAGCCTGTCGGGCAGAACGGCAAAAACATTGCCAAAACCAGTCTATCCGGGCAATGACGAAGGAGTGGTGGTGGTAAAGGTCACAGTCGATAAATATGGAAATGTGACAGCTGCCGAGCCGGGAGCAAGAGGAACTACAATCATGGATCAACGGTTCTGGAATGAAGCCAGACAGGCAGCCTTAAAATCAAAATTCAATCTCGATGAAAATGCACCTGCATTTCAGCAGGGAACAATTACATACAGGTTTAAACTAAGTTAAAAGCTTTACCTCTACCTTAAATGGCTTTCCTTACAAAACAAAAACTTTTTAGCAGACAGTGGTTTATAGATTACTCACTTATTTTGTTCGGGGCATTTGTTCTTGCGGGTGGTTTTGTATGGTTCGTCACTCCCCACAGAATTGTCCCGGGAGGAGTCTATGGCGTTGCTATTGTCGTGCATTATACAACAAGAGGATTAATACCATTCTGGCCTGACGGATTTCCGGTCGGACTGTTCGGACTTATTATTAATATTCCCCTTACAATAGCAGGTATAAAAATTCTTGGTCCCAAATTCGGAATAAAAACGATTACCGGTTTTGTCCTCACATCAATATTTATGGACGGATTAGCCTTTATGAGGCCTCCCGGAAATCCGCCGCTTGTTAATGATGTGCTCCTTTCATGCCTCTTCGGAGGGATCCTTATCGGATTTGGACTCGGACTGATATTTAAGGCAAGGGCTACCTCAGGCGGATCCGACATTATAGCAATGATACTTGCCAAATATACCCACCTCCAACTGGGTAAGCTTATGATATATGTCGATTCCGTAATAGTACTGCTGGGACTCATTGCATTCCATGACTGGCATATTCCTCTCTATTCGTGGGTGGTAATTTATATTACCGGACGGGTGGTTGATATGATCCTCGAGGGGGGCGATTTTAATAAAGCACTGCTTATTATATCTGAAAAACCTGATGAAATAAAAGATAAAATCATTAACGATCTCGACCGTAGTGGCACAATTTTCGCAGGTGAGGGAATGTACTCAGGCGAAGAGAAAAAAATAATTTTCACTGTTGTGAGCCGTCGCGAAGTAGCCATCCTGCAGGAATTTATAAGCAGAATAGATCCTGATGCATTTATTACAGTGATGGATACAAGAGAGATCCTGGGTGAGGGATTTCAAAGCCTGAGCAAAAAAGCTGAACCCGGGTAATTTTAAGACCTGTTTTTGTAAATTTGAGGCATCCGCAAAAATGTAAATAAAACCAATGAAAAAAGCTCTTCTGATAAGTTTATGCCTGCTCAGTGCATTGATAAACACCTCCGCACAGTCTGTCGGACTGGTACTGAGCGGAGGAGGAGCAAAAGGTATGGCGCACATTGAGGTGATAAGAGTGCTGGAGGAAAATAATATCCCCATAGATTATATCGCCGGAACATCAATCGGTGCAATCGTCGGAGGCCTCTATGCTGCCGGCTACTCGCCTGATGAAATGGAAGAGCTGTTCCGTTCGGATGAATTTTATTTCTGGTCTACCGGCCGTATCCAAAAAGAGTACCGTTACTACTTCACACGGACCGAACCTAACCCCTCCTGGCTCGAACTCAGGGTTGACAGACAGGAAGATAAACTAAGACTGCTTCCTCCTACCAATATAATCCCCGAAGAGCAGATGAACTTTGCCTTTATGGAACTTATGGCTCCCACTACCGCTGCCTGTAAAAGTAACTTCGACAGCCTGATGGTACCTTTTTTCTGCATTGCTACCGATATACACAGTAACCAGCCGGTAATACTGAGAAAAGGTGACGTGGGAGATGCTATCAGGGCATCCATGACTGTTCCTTTATATTTTAAGCCTATCATGATCGATAATAAGCTGCTTTTTGACGGTGGTATTGTCAATAACTTCCCGCATGATATAATGACCGAATTGTTTAAACCCGATATTATTATCGGGCATAAGGTTTCGGAGGTGCCTAAAATACCTGACAGCGATAATGTGGTTGAACAGATCACGAACATGGTAATGAGACCTACCGATTACACAATTCCTGAAGAACAGGGTATGCTTCTGGAAACAAAATTTCAAAATGTCGGATTGCTCGATTTTCAAAAGTATGACCTTATTACTTACTTCGGAAGAAGGACAGCCCTGGAAAATATTGACAGTATCAAATCCCGGATCGACAGAAGAGTAAGAAAAGAGGCAGTTACTAAAAAAAGGCAGGTATTTAACAGTAAAAAGCCGGAATTACTGTTCCAGAACATACAGGTTGAAGGCATACAGGACCCCATGCAGAGGAGATTTATTATCCAGTCAATGAAACACAGATTCAATATTATATCTCTCAGCTCTTTAAAACAGGACTACTTCAAGCTGATCGCAAATGAACATCTGCAGTCAATAAGACCTATCGCCTTGTATAATAATGAAACTGGCTATTTCGACCTTCACCTGAAAGTAAAACCCGAGAAGAAAGTAAGGATCAATATCGGGGGCAATATCTCTACAAAACCTATTAACCAGGGTTATGCGAGCCTCGACTACCGCTCATATCAAAGCCGTGCTTATACCCTCAGCTCAAACATCTATTTCGGACGGTTCTACAGTAGCTTTAAAGCCGGCGGACGGATCGATTTCCCCACTACCCTGCCCTTCTATGTGGCTGGTTATTCTACGTTTAACCGGTGGGATTTTTTCTCATCAAGCTCTGAGCTTTTCTTCGAAGATGTGAGGCCTCCGTTTATAATTCAGGATGAATATAACTTTAGGCTCGAATCAGGTATCCCGGTGGGATTGCATGCCAAACTGTACTCTAATTTCGCTTTTGTTAATTCTTCGGATGAATATTATCAGACTGAAATATTTAAAAAAGAGGATGAACCCGATAATACCGGCTTTACCGGCTTTGTTTCGGAACTGGCAATTGAGAGTAACTCTTTAAATTATAAACAGTATGCATCCGAAGGATCATACAACTCTCTTTCAATAAAACATGTAACCGGTAAAGAGACTAACGAACCCGGAACAACTGCAGTCAATCCGGGAATAGTAAAGAATAACCACAGCTATTTTTTAGCCCGGGCATCTACACTTAAATATTGGCGAATGGGTAGAAAATTTTCAATGGGGACACAGCTGGAAGCAGTATTCAGCAATAAAGACCTGTTTCAAAACTACAGGTCTTCACTTCTTGCTGCCCCCGGTTATTATCCGACTCCGCACAGCAATTCTTTGTTCATCGAGAACTTTCACTCAAATAATTATATCGCCGGTGGACTTAAAGCAATATTTAACCTTAACCCGATCTTTAATCTGCGAATCGAAGGACATGGATTTATTCCCGTTAAGGAAGAACTGCTTAATCCTGACATGACCATGGGAAGAAATCCTAAACTAATTGAAAATTATTATTTGCAGGGCATGGCAGCCCTGGTGCACCATACAGCACTCGGACCGATCAGCATTGCTGTTAATTATTATGAAAAACCGAATACTAAATTGTATCTTACACTGAATTTTGGTTATATCCTGTTTAATAAAAGAGGATTATAAATTAATGAGTTTAGTACAAAAAGTAATTTTTTTTGATCAATACCTTATGTTTTTTATAATTAATTGAAAACAATTTAATAAATTTTTAAATTTGCATAGAGGGGCGCGAAGCGCCTTTTTAGACCCAACCTATATATAATGAAAAAGCTAATTGGAAAAGTTCAGCTGGAGGCTGTAAAAGGAGACATTGCCGAACAGCCTGATATTTCAGCTATCGTAAATGCTGCCAATGCAATGCTTATGCCGGGAGGAGGAGTGGCCGGAGCAATTCATCGCGCTGCCGGGCCCGGGCTCGCAGAAGAGTGTAAACATATGGCTCCTGTGAAACCGGGCGAAGCAGTGATTACAGGCGCTCATAAATTACCAAACAGATATGTGATCCACTGTCTTGGACCTGTTTACGGAATGGATAAACCGGAAAATATTCTGCTGGCAGAATGCTACCGTAATTCTCTGCTTATTGCAGATCAAAATAATATAGATTCTGTAGCCTTTCCGGCTATATCGACCGGGGCATTCGGATATCCCTTTGAAGCAGCAACCGACATAGCAATTGCATCTGTACTTGAAATAATTCCTGAATTAAGGAATGTCACACATGTCCGTTTCGTACTGTTTGGTGAAATCGATTTTGAAATCTATGTCGACAGGCTCAGAAATATCAAAGAACAGCAAAAAGGCGGTTAATATCATAATCTCCGGCATTTATTCAAATGATGCAACAAAAAATGTCCCTAATCAAGGATTGTTAAAACCTCCACATAAAAAAAAATTTTACCTTTGGCAACTATTATTTAATGCCGTTCCGCTTCAGCAAATAACACTATACGGGCAGAGAGCGTAATTAAGCTTTTTACATTACTGTTTAGCTTTAGCGAACGAATGCCTGGGAGTTATTTTGATTTTAGAGGAATGGTATCATTTTTAGCTATTTTTTCTTCAGCGGTGGTTTTTTTGCCTGCTTTTTTTGGCTACAGAAAAAAGCAGGTGGGGTTTAAGGGGTAACACCCCTTTATATAATTAATTTATTTACATATAATTACAAAATTTTAAACGAATGAAACCTTATTTATATCTTCTGTCTCTGATATTCATGCTTTCAGCTTGTGAATATGAGCCCGGTGGGCTTTACGAGGTAGATGTTGAACCTGTAACAGAGGCGCCGGATATTACCGTTAACCTCAATTTTTTGTCTGACACCATATACATACCGGTGTCAGGTTACACCACTCTTGAATATTCCACACCCGATTCAAAGGTGCGGTTCGCTCTCTTTAAACTAAATAACAGACAACTGTCGAAGATTGAATCAACATCAGGCACCTTTACCTTCGGATTCAATTCCGGACAATATCAGAAAGGCCTTCCCTATGAGTTAACAGTTGAGCTGTTCAGGGGTTCAGGATCAGGAAGTCTGGCCGATAAACTTGACGCTGAAGGATTCCTGTATTCCAAAACTTTTATCCTTTATTTTTTGGATGATGCGGATATGGCGGCGCAAATTATCAGCGTAGTACCCCTGAACGGAAGCCTCAGGATAGAATGGGAAAGATTCAGCGGAGTGGGATTTCGCAATTACCATGTGTTTAATTCCGTATTTTACAAAATAGATATTATAAGTGACCAGAACAGAACCTTCCTGTATGACGAGTCATATATCGGTTATAACGGTGACTATTATATCGTTACAGAGACAGATAATGGTTCATTTGCCAGCCGGCATGTTCAGTACCACGAGGGGCTCCTGGAAGCTGTTGCCCAAAAAGGAGTTGACCTGACTGTTGAGGTATCATGGGGAAAAAGCAAATTTGAAAACAACATTGTTGGCTACAGGATCTTTGAATCGTATAACAGGTTTAACTATTTCGATGAAGTGGCATATATCGAAGGCGGATCAGCCAGCGGTTATACATTCGAAGACAGCAGGTTTGGAGTAGAAACCAGGTTTTATATACTGCCTGTTCCGAAAAAACGCGAAATCCCCTTAAACAGCTACGACGACCTCAGGTACATGGCCAGCTCGACCAATGATGTACTTATCGGATCCCGGATGCCTGTATACCCTTTCTCCTTTTTTCATAAACCTCAGGGTGATTTTTGCTACTTTACAGATATTTACAATGTTTATAAATTCGACTGCGTTAACAATCTGATAACCGATTCTATAACTTCCCAAAATGTATATATGACTGTTTCATCCGACGGGAAAAGGATATTGTCATCAAAGCCTTTACAGCTTGAAGTGACAAATGCGGAGAAGATGGAGGTGGCGGATGTCATTCCCGGATCATCGTTCCCCGACCAGGAAATGCCGGTACAGTTCGTGATTGCCAATAACGGGAAAGGTGTGTTTTATAATCAAAAGGCCGACTATTACTTTTATGACTATCTTAATAAATCAGCAGAAGCAACATTCAGGATCGACGGCGAATCCAACCTGGGTGATAACATGAAGATGTCACCCGACGGACAATATTTCTGTATAAGACATATTAAAGGTATATGGCCAAATTATCTTACTGAACTGTTTAAACTGGAAAATGGAGAGGCAGCGCTGGTATGGAGCCGGGAAAATACCGGTTTCTTCGATTTTGAACCGGTAAACGGACAGCTGATATATTTTAAAAACGGAATATTGACCAGGATGTCTCCTGACAATATGACTGTTATATCAGAATTACCGGTAAGTGATGAATATTTTTTTGATATCGACTGGAATAATAATGAATATGTCAGCCTGAATGAAGAGAGGGATCTGATATCAATTCATGATTTAAATACAGGTGAACTCAAAAAAGAGGTTAAGACCTACAATTTTGCTGATAATACCAGCAACTTTGGGAGTCTGTTCCTCAGTAATAAAATCCTCTTTACAGAAGGGCTAAGGCTGAAGCTTATATATTGAAACCGGCTAAAATGAGGTACAGACAGTACTAACAAATGTTCTCAAATTTTTAATTAGTTTATTTTCAAATAATTATAAAATTTTAAACAGATGAAAAAAACTATAACCATTATTGTTTTTATAATTTTTGCATATAACACTTTTGCACAAATAATTATCGAAGCTGGTTACGGAATGGGATCATATTCCTTAAATGATCTGAGAGATATGAATTCAGAAATATTAAAGACCCTGCCAGTTCAGGGAAAGGTAACAGACGACTTTCCTATGCAGCCTTTCTATGGAATAGGTATTTTTCATCAGACTACAAATGTTTTATCTCTCGGATTAACTGGCACTTACAACACCACAGGCTCCAGGATAAGCTATAAAGATTATTCCGGCGAATTGAAAATTGACAATATTCTCACCTCATGGTCACCCGGACTCGCCGCGAGATTTAAACTGATGGATAAAAAATTAAACCTTTACCAGGAAACACGTATATCATGCGCCTTTTCAAAATTGCAGATGAGCGAAGAAATAATCTCTTATTCTGAAGAGATGACATTTAAATCTTCGGGATTGCAGATAGAGCCGAAATTTAAACTTACTTACGATATAAGCAATCTGGAATTTGGTGTTAACGGAGGGTATTTACTCGATATTGGCGGAAAAAATAAATTAGTGGGCGACAAAAAATCCTTTTTGCAGTTTAAAGATTCAACAGATCCCATAAAGACTAACTGGAGTGGAATAAGGTTATCAGCAACAGTAAGTTATCTTTTTGATCTTTAGCTCAGTCGTCGCCTGTAGCACCTTACCCAGTCGGTTTCAAACCTCACAGGAAGCTTTGATCCGGGAATTTCATCAACCACGATGCTTAAGATATTAATATGGAGTGGAAAATCAATCTCTGGCCTCTCCAATCGCAATACTTCAGTCTCATTAATTTTCCATTTAAGTAAGCCATTCTCTTTCTTCAGAGTAAAAATATACCACTTTCCGCTTTTCAAATTCGAGATGTCAAGTCCCTCCATTTGAAGTTTGCCGCCGGCATCAGTAAAGGAAATCCCTGTCCTGTTCTTCGTACCCATTTCAAAAAGGTGCACACGTAATGGATCATTATCACCCTGCAGGAAAAAAGAGCTGACAACCTCCTTAACGGGTTTAAACCTTACCTTAGCTTCAAAAATCCCATCCTCCTGCCGGAAACTCTTGCCCGTAGATACAAGTCCCGAGCTATAATCAAACACATAAGGAATAAAACCGGCGGCAGGATTCCACATCAATCCTTCAGACTTTTCTTTACGGGTTTCTATGATGAGCCTGCCACCTGTCCTGATATTTTTTCCTTCGGTACAGATATGCAGGTCTCCGGGCATACCGAAATTACGGCCGGGTATCTTTTCAGCCCACAGAGAAAGAGTTGACCACTTATCAGGATTAACCTTTTCAGCTGAAAAATCATCCTCAAAACTTATTTCCCAATTCTTAAAAAAATCAAATCTGTCACTATCCTTCCATTCAAAATATTTAACCAGGTGAGGGCGTTTTTTCATCTCCAGGTATCTCTGTTCACTTTTGTACTCCTCACTCTTCTCCCACTTTCTGGGATCCTCAAGATAAGCCTTGCGCCTTATATAATCGTCTGATGACACAATATCACTCAACTCCCGGAAACGTTTTAAAATGTCCGAGTCAAGTGTGTCATAATAATTTTTCAGGAGAGGTGATTTTTTGTATTTAAGATAAAATTTTATATCATCACTTGATGACAACTCCTTTAAGCGTTTGTATTTTTTGTATGCTTCGCTCTTCTCAAACTTCTTCTTATCCTTTAAAAACAATACACGTTTTTGAAAATCCTGACTCTCTACAATCGGTTTCAATTCGTTGAACCTCTTTAGGTTATAACTATCAAGGGCCTCTCTGTACACTTTATATTTCCGTGAATTCCCAAATTTCAGATAATCCCTGATGTCATGGTCCGACTTCAGTCTTTTCAGTTCCCTGGCTTTTGCTTTGTCTTTATCAGGCAGATTGTATAGTTCAAAATATTTTTTCAGCTTCTCAGAGTTGGAAACTGACTCATGCTTTTTAAGGATAGCTGAATCGTGTAATTCCAAAAATGTTTTTACAAGTGGTGACTTTTTCAACTTTTTATACTCCTTTTCCTGCTCCTCCTCATCAGATCCCCTGTAAACCTGCTGTCGGGCATCATCCCTCGCGCTTCTGAAAGAGCCGTTCTCCATAAAATCAGTAAGCTCTGAGAACTCCCCGATTTTAACTGAATTCTTCAAAGACTCAAACCTTTTTAAATCAGCCGAATCTTTAACTTTAAAAAACTTCTTTATCTGTGAGTTTTTCTTTAATTCATTGTACTCTTTTAAAACCTCCTCTTCATTACTTCCCTTAAAGTGAAGTTTCAGGATCTCAGCCTTCCTGGCTTTGAAGCTATCGGATGAAACCAGTTGCTCCAGGTCCAGGAACTCCTTTAACTCATCTGAACTATCCACAGTTTTATACTGAAGATATTCATTATGCAAAAGATGCCGCTGTGATTCAATTTTTTCAACCGGTTTGATCCTGCCGAAAAGCTGTAAAGAAAATATTTTGAATGACATTTATTGAAGTTTAGTTTTTATTATTCAAAAATAGAAAATTACACCGTAATTTAGAATAAATTTAGCAGGTAAAGAAGATCATTTTAATCAAGTTGTTAACAAATTAAACCATTCAAATAATCCACGGCGGTTGGTTGTTCAAATGTTTTATAACAATCAATTGTCTATTTATCTTATTTTGAATAGTTTTAGCCTTGTAAACCAATAATTATGATTAAGGAATCTGAATTAATTATTAATAGCGACGGATCAGTTTTTCACCTGCATCTTAAACCCGAAAATATCTCCGGCAATATAATTCTTGTTGGCGACCAAAACAGGGTCGGAGAGATAGCAAATTTTTTTAATCCGGTTGAGTTCTCTGTAAAAAATCGTGAATTCAACAGTGTTACAGGTGTTTACAACAATAAACGGTTTACTGTTATTTCAACTGGAATAGGTACCGATAATATAGATATAGTCCTTAACGAACTTGATGCTCTTGTCAATATAGACCTCAAAACACGGGCAGTCAGGGAGCAGAAAAAATCGCTTAATATTGTAAGGATAGGAACATCAGGAAGTATGCAACAAGACCTTCCGGTAAACTCCTGGCTGGTAAGTCAGAAGTCAATTGGATTCGACGGACTACTTAACTTTTATGCAGAAAAGGAAAAATATTGTGACTTAGCATTTGAAGAGGCATTTAAAAAATTTACCGGGTGGATCGGTTCTCTGCCTGATCCATATGTGGCAGACGCCTCCGACAGGCTTCTGTCTAAATTCCCGGCTGCCGAATTTAAAAGGGGAGTAACAATTTCAGCGCCGGGATTTTACGGACCGCAGGGACGGGTGATCAGACTTTCAACATCAATGCCCGGACTTAACTCATCTGTTGAGCAATTCAGATATAATAACATGAAGATCACCAACTTTGAGATGGAGAGTTCGGCAATTTACGGATTATCACGTATGCTGGGACATGAAGCTCTCACTGTTTGTCTGATCATTGCTAACAGGATTACCGGCGATGCCAATAATAATTACTATGATGAGATGAAAAAGTTAATTAAAAAAGTTCTGGACACTCTTACTGATTAATACCTGATGACTATAAAAAAGAGAAAACTGGAGGCGCTTATATCTCTGCTTGATGATCCTGACCAGCAGGTTTTTGAAACAGTTGAACAGGAACTGCTGAAACAGAATTATAAAATAATTCCTGCCCTGGAGGATAAGTGGGAAACAAGTTTTGATGAAAGTTGCCAGGAGCGAATTGAGAACCTTATTCAAAACCTCCATTTCAAGCAGACCAAGAAACAGCTGAAGTCATGGATCCTCTCAAACAGCAGCGATCTGTTGGAAGGGGTTTTATGTGTCGACCGATTCCAATATCCTGACCTCAACCTTTTATATATTAAACAAAAAATTGAAAATATCAGAAAAACTGTCTGGCTTGAGTTGAATAATTCGTTGACAATACTCGAAAAGATTACCATACTGAACCATTTTATCTTCCATATCAACGCTTTTTCTGTCAATCTGAATAACATAAATTCACCACAAAACTGCTATCTGAATCAGCTGTTGGAGACAAAAAAGGGCAATCAGGTGTCTGTAGGCATTCTTTACACAATTCTGGCCCGTCAGCTGGGACTTCCTGCACAGCTGACCGATTTCCCCAATAACCCTCTGGTAGCTGTTGTTGATGCCGTCCTGGCAAAAAAAGTTCATGGCAAAAACAGCTGTACAAATGTGATCTTTTATGTTAATCCCTCTAATAAGGGAGCAATAACTAACAGAAAGGAAATTGATTATCACCTGAAAAAATATAATAAGACATGCGCTGCAAAATATTCAGAGCCTGTTTCAGACCAGTTAATAGTGATGAGACTCCTTGAATCTCTGAGAGAGGGTTTTCATGCTGCAGGTTTTATTGAAAAAGAGGTGAAAATAGCAGAGATGATAAAATTGTTTCCTGTTTCCGTCGGCTGAAGCGAACGGACCAATATTATACCAGAATATTTTTACAATACTGAACACATTTGACTACCTCTTTTTGAGCATCCGAACTATCCGGAACAGGGTATTCAAGTTCAATATCACAATATATAGGCCATTTATTTTTTTGTATCAGTTTCAGAATATCAGCAATAGGTGTTTCCCCCTCGCCCCAGGGCATATTGGCATTTGCCGGATCAGAAGCCGGACCAGTCTTATCTTTAAGATGGATACTGTATATGCGGTCGTGCAATTTTTCAATAATCTCATTCGGATGATTGCCTGTAGCCCCGAAATAGTGGCCTGCATCAAAATTGAGCATGTTATTGGGTGAATAGGCCAGGAACTCCTCAAAGCTAAAGCCTGGTTGTCCGGGCTGCGCATGGTTATGAAAAACAGCATACATATTATGTTTTTCCGCAAACTTTCCAAGCCTCTTACACTCTTCGTGTCCAATTTCATTAGTGACAGCTTTTGCACCCATAACATCAGCCGCAACAAATGCATAATCAACCTCTTCATCAGTCCAGCCGGAGGGTGAAAATTTAACGGTATGGATATTGATACCGGCTTTGTTAAATTTTTTACGCAGCTCCTTATACTTATCCATTGAGAGAGACAGTCGCCACCGGCGTTGTTCCTCTTTAGCCTCCTGCAGAGCTTTTTGGTAATCTGACTGCTCTTTGTCAGTCAGCTGCACACCCCTTGGCGGTCTTTCTGGCAGGGCAGGTATACCGGCATACTCCTCCGGAACATTTCCCATAAGCTCGAGAGAGCTGATACCTCCGCTAACGCAGTAGTTAATTATATCATCAGCGCTTCCCGGCATACTCCGCCAGCTGTATGTAATAGCACCTATAGTGACCCCTCCGAAAGTGGAATTTGGTTTTGAAGATGAAGTTCCTTTACAGGCAAAACTTGCAGGAATAAAGGAAAGGGCAATTGCAGCAGTAGTGGTGCTGCCAATAAATTTGCGGCGTGAAATGCCATTTTTTGAGTTTAAAGTATTCATATTTAAATTCCGGTTATTTTCCCCTAAATTAAAAAGAATTACTGATTAGTTATCTATAATACAAAAAAAACCTGCCGTCCCCGGCAGGTTTTTTTCTATTATCATAAAATTTTAAACAAATAACAAATTTCTGCTATTTTGTGTCATCAGCCTCTTCTTTACTTTCCTGTTCACTCGTCTGCTCATCAGTTTCGTCAATAGTTGCCTGTTCTTCAACAACTTCAGAAGTGGAAGATTCAGCAGCTTCACTCACTTTGGGTTCTTCTGCAGCAGGCACTACCTTACTTTCAGCGCTCTTAGCTGTTTTCCCTTTTATGTCCTTAACTTTTTCTTCAGCAGTTGTCTGTTTTTTTGCGCCGCCGCGACGTGACCTTTTGCGTTTTGGTTTTTCTGTTTCAGCCCTGGAGGCAAGCATAGCTTCATTGTAATCAACCAGCTCAATAATACACATCTCCGCATTATCACCCAGTCTGTTTCCGGTCCTCAGTATCCTTGTATATCCGCCCGGACGATCGGCAATTTTACCAGCTATATCCCTGAAAAGTTCAGAAACTGCATTTTTATTCTGGAGATGGCTGAACACCACCCTTCGTGAATGAGTTGTATCTTCTTTTGCCTTGGTGATCAGCGGCTCTACATACATACGCAGCGCTTTTGCCTTTGCCAGGGTAGTACTAATCCTTTTATTTTCAATAAGAGAACTTGCCATATTAGACAACATGGTCTTACGGTGTGAACTAGTCCTGCTTAAATGATTAAATTTTTTATTATGTCTCATTACCTGTTATTCCTTGTCAAGTTTAAACTTACTAATATCCATACCAAAACTAAGTCCCATATTATCAAGAAGGTCATCAAGTTCGGTAAGAGATTTTTTACCAAAATTCCTGAATTTCAACAGATCATTCCTGTTATATGTCACCAGATCGCCCAGAGTATCTACATCAGCCGCTTTCAGGCAATTCAATGCCCTTACTGAAAGATCCAGGTCAACCAATTTTGTTTTCAGCAACTGACGCATATGCAACACCTCCTCATCGAACTCTTCATTAGCGAACTTCTCATCCGAATCTAGTGTGATCTTTTCATCAGAGAAGAGCATAAAGTGATAGATAAGAATTTTTGCAGCCTCTTTGAGGGCATCCTGCGGAAGAATTGAACCGTCAGTAATGATTTCAAGGATCAGTTTTTCATAGTCCGTTTTCTGTTCAACACGATAATTCTCGACTGAATACTTAACCTTTTTTATAGGTGTATAAATCGAATCTACCGGAATAACTCCGAACTCGGTCTCTGCCGGTTTATTTTCCACAGCAGGCACATAACCTCTTCCTTTATTGATAGTCAGTTCAATTTGTAATTTGACATCCGGTTCCATGCGGCAAATCACCATTTCAGGATTCAACACGCTGAAACCTGTCATAAACTGATTAATATCGCCTGCCTTGAAAACCTCCTGTCCGGTAATAGTGATCATTACCTTCTCACTGTCAAAATCCTCCACCTCGTTTTTCAAACGGATCTGTTTCAGATTAAGGATTATATCAGTAACATCTTCGATAACACCTTTTATTGTTGAAAACTCATGATCAACACCGTCAATTTTTATTGTAGTGATGGCATATCCTTCCAACGACGACAACAATATACGGCGAAGCGCATTACCTATTGTAATACCATAACCAGGTTCCAGGGGACGAAATTCGAACTTGCCGAATTTATCCTCCGATTCGATCATTATAACTTTGTCGGGCTTCTGAAATGCTAATATTGCCATAATATCCTTAGTAAAATTTTATTTTGAATACAACTCTACTATAAGTTGTTCTTTAATATTTTCAGGAATCTCTTCACGTTCGGGACGGTTCAGGAACTTACCGGCAAGTTGGTTACTGTCCCATTCCAGCCATCCGTACTGTGAGCTCCTGCGCGACAGCAAAGAGTCTGTAATTACCTCGAGAGATTTTGATCTTTCCCGTACTTCAACAATATCACCGGCTTTAAGAAGATAAGAAGGGATATTTACAACTTTACCATTCACAACAATATGTTTATGTGTAACAAGTTGTCTCGCAGCATCACGTGTCCTTGCGATCCCCATTCTGAAAACCACATTGTCGAGCCGTGATTCCAGCAATTGAAGCAACACTTCACCGGTAATACCTTTAGAAGAATTTGCCTTTTCAAAAAGTTTACGGAATTGTTTTTCAAGTACTCCGTAAGTATATTTAGCTTTTTGTTTTTCACTTAACTGCTGCCCGTATTCAGATTTTTTTCTTCTTCTTGACGACATTCCGTGCATTCCGGGAGGATAATTTTTATGTTCAAATACTTTATCCGGCCCGAAAATGGGTTCGCCGAATTTACGCGCTATTTTAGATTTTGGTCCTCTGTATCTAGCCATTACCTTTTCATTTATAAATTATACACGTCTTCTTTTGGGAGGCCTGCACCCGTTATGAGGCAGAGGAGTGACATCAATAATTTCAGTTACCTGAAGTCCTACATTAGCTAAAGACCTTATTGCAGATTCACGCCCGTTACCCGGCCCTTTCACAAACACTTTAACTTTGCGGAGTCCAAGGTCGTATGCAGTTTTTGCACACTCTTCAGATGCAACCTGCGCAGCATACGGTGTATTCTTTTTCGAACCACGGAACCCCTTTTTGCCGGCTGACGACCAGGAAATAACCTCTCCGTTAATGTTAGTGAGCGTAACAATAATATTATTAAAAGAAGAGTGCACATGAGCCATTCCGTTGGCCTCCACAACCACCACTCTTTTTTTGCTTGTTCCAGTTTTCTTTGCCATAATTCAAAATACTTATTTAGTAGCCATTTTTTTATTGGCAACTGTTTTTCTTTTTCCTTTACGGGTGCGTGCATTGTTCTTTGTACTCTGACCCCTTACAGGCAATCCGATACGATGGCGGATGCCACGGTAACAACCGATATCCATCAATCTTTTGATGTTCGTCTGTACCTCGGAACGCAATTCACCTTCAACTTTATAATTATCGTTGATCACCTTACGGATCTTGGTAAACTGATCGTCCGTCCAGTCTTTCACTTTAATGTCTCTGTCAACTTCTGCATCTTTAAGGATACTGTTTGCCCTGCTGCGGCCTATTCCAAATATGTAGGTGAGGGCAATCTCACCTCTTTTGTTGTTAGGAATATCAACACCTACTATACGCGCCATAAAAAGTTAATTTTTCATTTGTTTTTAATTATCTAATGTAATCCCGATGAAGACCGGGGGAACCAGCACAAATATTGCACATTTTCCATCCATATTAACACTATCCCTGACGTTGTTTAAACTTAGGGTTCTTTTTATTAATAACATATAAGCGTCCTTTCCTGCGCACTATTTTGCACTCTGCACTACGCTTTTTAACCGATACACGGGTTTTCATCTTTATAAATATTTAATTTTTGTATCTGAATGTAATCCTTCCTTTTGTCAGGTCATAAGGAGACATTTCAACTTTCACTTTATCTCCAGGTAAAATTTTAATATAATGCATTCGCATCTTTCCCGAAATATGAGCAGTAATAATATGTCCGTTTTCAAGCTCAACGCGAAACATTGCATTCGATAAAGATTCAATTATTGTTCCATCCTGTTCTATTGAAGGCTGTTTTGCCATATACTTTTAATTTTAAAATCCACCACCGGCCCGTCCTTTAATCCGGCCTGACTTAGTTAACCCATCATAATGTCTCATCAACAAATGACTCTCAATTTGTTGCAGAGTATCCAGTACCACCCCAACGAGGATGAGCAATGAGGTGCCTCCGTAAAAATAGGCGAACGACTGGTTGATTCCCATAAGCATGGCAAATGCCGGCAATATGGTAATCAATCCGAGAAAGATAGATCCCGGAAGTGTTATCCTTGACATTATAGTATCTAGAAACTCAACAGTTCTCTTCCCCGGTTTTACTCCGGGAATGAATCCCCCGTTCTTTTTCATATCCTCAGCCATCTGGGTGGGGTTAATTGTGATTGCGGTATAAAAATAGGTAAATGCAACCACAAGCATAAATTGTATAAAATTATACCAGAATCCTGTGATGTTTGATAATGCAGCCGCCACACCACTCATATTTTCAGAATTAGCCATCCCCACAATAGTGATAGGCACCATCATGATAGCCTGGGCAAATATTATAGGCATAACCCCTGCGGCATTAACCTTAAGGGGTATATACTGCCTCACACCGCCGTATTGTTTATTGCCCACTATCCTCTTTGCATACTGCACAGGTATACGTCTGGTACCCTGTACTAACAAAATTGATGCCATAAAAACCAAAAACAGAATAACAAATTCTACGAGAAACATTACGAGCCCTCCGCCCTGCTGATTGATCCGGGAAGCAAACTCCTGGACAACAGACTGTGGAAGCCTGGCAATTATACCTATCATTATTATAAGCGAAATTCCGTTTCCTATCCCTTTATCTGTGATACGTTCACCCAGCCACATAACAAACATTGATCCTGCTGTTAAAATAATGACTGAAGAAACAGTAAACATAGCTCCTTTCATTGCAAAGGCTGTTTCAGGAAGCTGATAGTGTAAATTTGTCAGGTATGCAGGTGACTGAAATACAAGTATAATCACTGTCAGGTACCGGGTTATCTGGTTAATTTTTCTTCTCCCCGACTCACCCTCTTTCTGCAGTCTTTGGAAATAGGGTACTGCAATCCCCATTAATTGTATAACGATTGAGGCAGTGATATAGGGCATAATACCCAAAGCAAAAATGGATGCCTGCGAGAATGCACCCCCCGAGAACATGTCAATAAGTCCAAGCAGTCCGTCCGAAGTCTGGCTCTTCAGGTTTTGCAGCTGTGCAGGGTCAACCCCGGGGAGTGAGACAAAGGAACCCAGGCGGTATATCAGAATAAAAAATAACGTTGTTCCGATACGCATCCTTAAATCCTCAATCTTGTAAATATTTTTTAAGGTCTCAATAAATCGTTTCATCTGTTGATAATAATTTATTTTTAATGGTAATCCCTATGCCCACCGGGATAACTTCCATGAATTAAAAATCGACGCAGTCAAAACTATGATCATACTTGGATGTATTTTATTCATGGCTGTTTCATACCACATATCACAGTATTTCAGTATTACCTTCTAATTTTTCAATTGCTTCTTTGGCGCTTTTCGAAAAAGCGTGTGCTTTAACATCTATCTTCCGCGACAGAGTTCCGCCTCCAAGAATTTTTATCCGGTCTCTTTTTGAGGCAATTCCTGCATGGATAAGAGTATCTGCATCTATTTTATCAAGGTTGTCCTTTTCAGCCAGGTACTGCAATACATCCAGATTTATTGCTTTGTACTCAACCCTGTTAATATTTTTAAATCCGAACTTAGGCACAACTCTTTGCAAAGGCATCTGGCCTCCTTCAAATCCGATCTTTTTTGAATAACCTGATCTGGATTTCTGGCCTTTATGTCCCCTTGTTGAAGTACCGCCGTATCCGGATCCCTGTCCCCGACCAATCCTTTTCCTCTTCGATGTAGATCCTTTCGCGGGTTTTAAATTACTTAAATCCATATTCTCAATTATTTGAAATATTTTTTATACCTCTTCTACTTTTACCAAATGTCCTAATTTCTTAGCCATTCCAATAATATTCGGAGTATCTTCATGCTCTACGGTCTGGTGCATCTTTCTCAATCCCAAAGCCTCCAGGGTAGCCTTTTGCCTTTTATTCGAACCGATACTACTTTTTATCTGTGTAATTCTCAATTTAGCCATTGCTTTATCCTTTAAATACTTTTTCCAATGATATTCCCCTCTGTTCAGCCACTGCATAAGCATCTCTCATCTCCAGCAGAGCCTCCATTGTAGCTTTAACAAGGTTGTGTGGGTTAGAAGATCCTTTCGACTTAGCAAGGATATCAGTAATACCAACACTCTCCAGCACAGCGCGCATAGCTCCTCCGGCCACCACTCCCGTACCTGTAGATGCCGGCTTTAGCAGTACATGTGCCCCTCCGAATTTCGCTGACTGTTCGTGGGGGATAGTTCCGTTAATAACAGGAATTTTCATCAGGTTTTTCTTAGCTGCTTCCACGCCTTTGGCAATGGCAGTAGTAACCTCACTCGCTTTACCCAGTCCCCAGCCCACAATGCCTTCTTCGTTGCCGACAACTACAATTGCAGAAAAACTGAAAGTACGTCCACCCTTGGTAACCTTAGTTACACGGTTAATAGCTACCAGCCTGTCTTTTAGTTCAAGATCGCTTGTTTTAACTTTTTTACTTATTGTTGCCATAATACTTTTAGAATTTAAGACCGGTTTTACGGGCTGCTTCAGCCAATTTTTTCACTCTCCCGTGGTATAGATATCCATTCCTGTCGAAAACAACTTTATCGATGCCGGCATCAAGAGCTTTTTGTGCTATCAATTGGCCCACAAGGGCAGCTTTTTCGCTTTTATTGACTTTCTGAGATGCAATATCCTTTTCTAACGAGCCTGCGGCAACCAGTGTCTGACCTTTGGTATCGTTAATGATCTGCACATAGATCTCCTTATTACTCCTGAATACGCTCAGGCGGGGACGTTCAGCTGTACCTGTCACAATTTTTCTGACCCGGTTTTTAATTCTGTTTCGCCTTTCTGATTTTGTTAATCCCATAATAATAATTGTTTCAATAATTATTTAGATGCGGCTTTACCAGCTTTACGCCGTAACACTTCACCAACAAACTTAATACCTTTTCCTTTATATGGTTCAGGTTTCCTGAACGATCTGATCTTCGCCGCAACCTGTCCGACCAGCTGTTTGTCAATACTCCTGAGAGTAATAACAGGATTGCTTCGTTTATCTGATCTGGTTTCCACCTTAACTTCGGGCGGAACCTGAAGGTATGTATGGTGTGAATATCCCAAAACAAGGTCGAGGACATCATCACGGAACAATTCGGCACGATAACCTACACCCACTAATTCAAGTTTTATCTCATACTCTTTCACAACACCGTTGACCATATTATTTACCAGAGCACGGTAAAGTCCATGCATTGATTTATACCGTTTTGTCTCTTTCGAACGGTTAAATTTGATCTGATTATCCTCAATAGTGATCCCGATCCCAGGGTCAACCTGCTGTTTCAGCTCACCAAGCGGGCCTTTAACGGTAACGAGGTTATCCTCGCTGATCTTTACATCAACTCCTGCCGGTATTTCAATTGGTAATTTACCTATTCTTGACATGACCTGTATCTCCTTTTAATAGACGTAACATAAAATTTCACCACCGATATTTTTCTCACGTGCCTCCTTGTCGGTAATAACACCTTCTGATGTTGAAATTACAGCAATTCCCAACCCGTTCAACACACGTGGTATATCAGTGTTGTCGCAATATTTTCGCAATCCCGGTTTACTGATCCTTTTCAACCCTTTAATGGCCGGAAGCCTGGTTTCCGGGTTGTATTTCAGAGCAATCTTGATATTTCCCTGATATCCGGCATCGTCCTCAAACTTATAATTCAGGATATATCCTTTATCTTTCAAAATTTTTGTAATCTCCTTTTTGAGGTTTGAAGCAGGAATATCCACAACCTTTTTCTTAGCAAGATTTGCATTTCTTATCCTGGTCAGATAATCTGCTATCGGATCTGATATTTTACTCATTTTAATAACATTTACAAATTACCAACTGGCTTTTTTAACTCCCGGGATCAATCCTGATGAAGCCATTTCCCTGAAATTTATCCTGCTTATTCCGAACTGCCTCATATAGCCTTTGGGCCTTCCGGTAAGTTTACAACGGTTATGCAAACGCACACGTGAAGAGTTTTTAGGCAGTTTTTGCAAGCCGGCCATGTCACCCTCAGCTTTCAGTCTGGCACGTTTTTCAGCATATTTTTCAACCAGTCTTGCCCTCTTTACCTCGCGGGCTTTCATTGATTCCTTTGCCATATATTAATTCTTTTTTACATTTTTAAAAGGCAATCCCAGTGCTTTAAGCAAAGCAAAACCTTCTTCATCAGATTTTGCAGAAGTAACGAAGGTAATGTTCATACCGTTGATTTTATTCACTTTGTCCATGACAATTTCAGGGAACACGATCTGTTCCGACACACCGAGAGTATAATTACCCCTTCCGTCCATTTTACTTTCAATTCCGCGAAAATCCCTGATCCTTGGCAATGCTGCCGAGATCAGACGGTCGAGGAACTCATACATTCTGTTTCTCCGAAGGGTAACACACACCCCGATAGGCATCTTCCTTCTCAGTTTAAAATTGGAGATATCCTTTTTTGAAACTGTCTGAACAGCTTTTTGTCCTGCAATCATCGTCATCTCCTGTGTTGCAACATCAATAATCTTCTTATCGGCAATTGCTGCTCCCACACCCTGGTTGAGAACGATCTTTTCCAATCTCGGAACCTGCATAACCGACGAATAATTAAATTCTTTTTTCAATATTTCGGTTATCTCTTCCTTATATTTCTTTTTAAGAGTTGGCGTATATTTCATCTCATTATAATTGTTAATTTTTTCGACATTCGATAGAACTCGTCATTTATAATGTTTCTCCTGTATGTATGATAGTACATGACTCGTTTCATCTCATTATAATTGTTAATTTTTTCGACATTTACCTCGTCATTAGTGTCTGTTTTAACGGTACTCGATAGAATTCGCAAGCTCATTTCGATAGAACTCGTCATTTATAATGTTTCTCCTGTATGTATGATAGTACATGAC
>CAZBWK010000025.1:38604-41847 GCA_964495655.1 uncultured Prolixibacteraceae bacterium
TCGTTTCATCACTTAATCTCCTCTCCGGATTTTTTCGAATAACGAACTAATTTATTTTTATCATTCAATCTTCTTCCCACTCTTGTTGGTTCACCGGTTTTAGGGTCAACCACCATTAGATTGGAAATATGCACAGATGCTTCCTGTTCGATAATACCTCCCTGCGGATGTTTTGCGTCAGGCTTGGTATGTTTTTTAATCAGGTTAACCCCTTCAACAATTGCTCTGTCGCTCTTTCTTAACACTTCAAGCACCCTTCCTTTATGGCCTTTGTCGTTTCCTGTAATAACAACAACAGTGTCACCTTTCTTTATGTGTAGTTTTTTCTGCATTTTAAAACTTTTTACTAAAATTTACAGTACTTCAGGTGCAAGAGAAATAATTTTCATATTCTTATCCCTTAATTCACGCGAGACCGGCCCGAAAATACGGGTACCTCTTATTTCACCCAGGTTGTTCAGCAGTACAACAGCATTATCGTCAAAACGAATATATGAACCATCCGGACGGCGAATCTCCTTTTTTGTGCGAACAACAATAGCTTTGGAAACAGTACCTTTCTTAACATCACTTCCTGGTATAGCGCTTTTCACGGTAACCACAATTGTATCGCCGATAGATGCATACCTTTTCCCCGTACCACCAAGTACACGTATGCAGAGAACCTCTTTGGCACCGCTGTTATCAGCGACCATACATCTTGTTTCTTGTTGTATCATAATTATTTCGCTCTTTCAATTATACCAATTAGCCTCCAACATTTATTCTTACTCAGCGGTCTGGTTTCCATAATCCTTACCAGGTCGCCAATGTTGGAATCCTCTTTCTCATCGTGGGCATAAAACTTAGTTGTTTTATTTACGAACTTACCGTAGATAGGATGTTTCACTTTACGTTTCACAGCAACAACTATGGTCTTATCCATTTTATTGCTTATTACAATTCCTGTTCTCTCTTTTCTGAGATTTCTCACTTTTTTCTCTTCCATCGCTGACTTAATTCTGGGTTTCACTTAGCTCCCTTTGACGGTACACTGTTTTCAGGCGCGCAATATTTTTTTTGGCCTCCTTTATCTTCATAGGATTATCCAAAGGTGATACTGCATGGTTCATTCTGAGGCGCACCAGTGTCTCTTTTTCCAGTTCGATTCTTTCAACGATCTCCTTAGTGGTCATCTCCTGAATTTCTGATCTCTTCATAATTTTTTCACCTTTTTATTCTTGAATATAATCCCTTCTTACTACTAACTTCGTGCTTACCGGCAACTTCTGTGCGGCAAGGCGAAGAGCTTCTTTTGCAATTCCGTAAGGCACACCGTCGGCTTCGATAATGATCCTTCCGGGTGTAACAGGTGCAACAAAGGCTTCCGGGGCTCCCTTACCTTTACCCATACGTACCTCTGCAGGTTTTTTGGTAATAGGTTTATCGGGGAATATCCTTATCCATATCTGTCCCTGTCTCTGCATATGGCGTGTAACTGCCACCCTTGCTGCCTCAATCTGACGACCGGTGATCCACGCTTCTTCCAACGTTTTAATACCGAAGGAACCAAATGCAAGCTGATTGCCCCTTTGTGCATTGCCTTTCATCCGGCCCTTTTGTACTCTCCTGAATTTAACTTTTTTTGGCTGTAACATTATATAAATTTGTAAGCGTTAAACCCCTATTTTCTTCTTCTGGTCCTTGTACCGCTATTAGAACCCTTGCCCCCTCTGGCCTGTTTCTGGCCAATATTGGGCGAGAGATCACGATTCCCGTAAACCATACCTTTACATATCCAGACCTTCACTCCAATGAGTCCGGTCTTGGTTATTGCCTCTGCCAGTGCATAATCGATATCAGCACGTAATGTATGCAAAGGAGTACGACCATCCTTATACATTTCCGAACGTGCCATTTCAGCGCCGTTCAGTCGTCCTGATACCTGTATCTTAATACCCTCGGCTCCCATCCTCATGGTTGAAGCAATGGCCATCTTCACAGCCCTTCTGTAAGCAATCTTACCTTCTATCTGCCTTGCCACGTTATTGGCAACAATTCTGGCATCCAGCTCAGGCCGTTTAATTTCAAAAATGTTGATCTGAACCTCTTTACTGGTAATTTTCTTTAACTCTTCCTTAAGCTTGTCAACTTCCTGTCCGCCTTTACCTATAATAATACCGGGGCGCGAAGTGTGCACAGTTATGGTGATAAGTTTTAAAGTACGTTCAATAACTATTTTTGAAATACTGGCTTTAGCCAAACGGGCATTTAAATATTCCCTTATCTTCTGGTCTTCGGTCAATTTTTCACCATAATCGTCACCCCCGAACCAATTCGAGTCCCAACCGTTGATAAACCCTAAACGATTTGAAATTGGATTTACTTTTTGTCCCATGTACTATTAATTAAGATTTTCTTCAACATCACTTTCTTTTTTGTCTACGTATATAGTTACGTGATTAGAACGTTTCCTGATACGGTGGGCACGTCCCTGGGGAGCCGGACGCAGCCTTTTCAGAATTCGGCCTGAATCAACCATAATTTTTTTAACGTATAATTTATTTTCATCTAAACGTTCTCCTTCATTTTTAGCCTGCCAGTTGGCAATAGCCGATAAAAGGAGCTTTTCAACTTTCCTGGATGCTTCCTGTGATGAATATTTTAAAACATCCAGTGCCTTATTCACCTCCATGCCGCGGATTGAATCGGCTACCAGCCTCATTTTTCTTGGTGATGTAGGGCAGTTACGCAGAAAAGCATAATATTGTTTTTTATTTGCTTCTTTTCGTTTTTCAGCTGCTAATCTTTTTCTGGCACCCATTATATAATCTTTATAGTTTTCAAATTAATCTGCAAAATTTATTTCCTGTTTCCTGCATGACTTCTGAACGTACGGGTAGGTGCAAATTCACCCAGCTTATGGCCAACCATATTCTCGGTAATATATACCGGAATAAATTTATTCCCGTTATGCACTGCAATAGTATGACCCACAAAATCGGGAGAAATTACAGATGCCCTGGCCCATGTCTTGACCACTGATTTTTTTCCCTTATCATTCATTGCCAGAACTTTTCTCTCCAGCTTGAAATCGATAAACGGACCTTTTTTTAATGAACGACTCATAATTTTCTACTTAAACTATTTTTTCCTACGTTCTATAATATATTTGTCAGAAGTTTTTTTCTTCGAACGGGTTTTATAACCTTTAGCAAGAACCCCTTTGCGCGACCTCGGATGACCTCCGGAGGCACGTCCTTC
>CAZBWK010000026.1:0-40157 GCA_964495655.1 uncultured Prolixibacteraceae bacterium
CTATAGTTTACAGCGACAGTCATACTTCCACTCATGGTGCCTTCGGCGCTATTGCCTTTGGCATTGGCACCAGCGAGGTGGAGATGGTATTGGCAAGCCAGTGCATAATGCAGCCGAAGCCTAAAAAAATGAGGATAACTATTAACGGACAGCTGAAAAAAGGTGTCACTGCCAAGGATATTGCACTCTATATTATTTCACAGATATCTACCAGCGGAGGTACCGGCCACTTTATAGAATATGCGGGCAGTGCAATCACCGGACTGTCGATGGAGGGCAGGATGACACTCTGCAACCTGAGCATTGAGAGCGGAGCAAGAGGCGGAATGATCTCACCCGATGAGACTACTTTTAACTATATTAAAGGGAGAAAGTTTGCACCTGCAGGAAGCGACTGGGACAAAGCAGTGGTTGCCTGGCGCCGGCTGAAAACTGATGATGACGCACTGTTCGATATGGAATACACCTTCGATGCTGATGATATAGAACCTATGATAACTTATGGTACTAATCCTGGTATGGGTATAGGAATAACCCAAAGTATTCCTGCTACAGATAATATGAGTGCCAGCGATAAAAATAACTTTCTCAAGGCATTACAATATATGGGCTACTCAGAGGGTGAAGCTATGCTCGGCAAAAAAGTGGACTATGTATTTCTGGGAAGTTGCACCAATGGAAGGATAGAAGACTTCAGAGCCTTTGCCGGCTTTGTCAAAGGAAAGAAAAAATCTCCCGGCGTAACAGCCTGGCTTGTACCCGGCTCACGACAGGTTGAAAAGCAGATACGGGAAGAGGGACTGTCAGAAATTCTCGAAGCCGCCGGGTTTAAGCTGAGACAACCGGGCTGTTCTGCCTGCCTGGCAATGAATGACGATAAGATACCGGAGGGTAAATATGCTGTCTCCACAACAAACAGGAATTTCGAAGGACGCCAGGGGCCCGGGGCAAGAACATTACTTGCAAGTCCGCTGACAGCAGCTGCAGCAGCCTTAACGGGAGTGATAACAGATCCCAGAAAATTGATGGGATCCTGAAAGGATGATTTACAATATAAATTAAGTGGCAACCTGTTAAGCCACTTCAAAAAACAATAATACTCAAATTATGGCTTACGACAAATTTTCAAAAATAGTCTCCACAGTAGTACCTTTGCCGGCAGAAAATGTGGATACAGACCAGATCATTCCGGCACGGTTTTTAAAAGCAACAGAACGGAAAGGGTTTGGAGATAACCTGTTCCGCGACTGGAGATATAATAAAGACGGAAGTCCGAAACCCGGGTTCCCTCTCAATGAAAATAAATATTCGGGAAAGATATTGGTTGCAGGTAAAAACTTCGGAAGCGGATCAAGCCGCGAACATGCTGCCTGGGCGATTTACGACTATGGTTTCAGGGTGGTGGTTTCGAGCTTCTTTGCGGATATTTTTAAAAATAACGCTCTTAATAACGGATTGTTGCCGGTTGTTGTTTCACCTGATTTCCTGCAAAAGATCTTTAATGCCGCAGAGAATGATCCTGGTGCAAAATTTGAAGCAGACCTGGATAAACAGCAGTTTACAATCCTTGACACAGGTGAATCTGTGTCCTTCGAAATAAATGCATATAAAAAGCATTGTTTGCAAAACGGACTCGACGATATCGACTATCTCGTGGCAATGAAAGAGGAGGTAGCAGCTTTTGAACAGTCAAAATAAAATATATTACTATGACAGGCAAATCGGTTGAAACAGGATACAATAACCTGACCATAATGGATACCACCCTGCGTGACGGGGAGCAGACGACCGGTGTCTCTTTCAGCGATGCAGAAAAGCTAAGTGTGGCTAAAGTGCTGCTTGAAGATGTAAGGGTAGACCGTATAGAGATCGCTTCGGCCAGGGTATCTGAAGGTGAATTTAAAGGAGCCCGGAAAGTTTTGCAATGGGCTGCTGAAAAGGGATTTATCGACAGAATTGAAATTTTGGGTTTTGTTGATGGTAAGGTTTCACTGCAATGGATCGCCGATGCAGGTGGTAGGGTTGTCAACCTCTTGTGCAAGGGATCACTGAAACATGTTACCGAACAGCTCCGAAAAACTCCCGGGCAGCACCTGAAAGATATTAAAAAGGTAATAGAATATGCCGATGAAATGGGCATAAGGGTAAACATATATCTTGAGGACTGGTCTAACGGGATGAGAAACTCGAGAGACTATGTTCACTTCCTGGTATCATCGCTGCAAAAAGAAAAGGCAGACAGAATAATGCTGCCCGACACACTGGGCTTACTGAACCCTGATGAGACCTATGATTTCTGCAAAGAGATGATAGAGACCTACCCCGGTGTTAAGTTCGATTACCATGCACATAATGATTACGATCTTGCTATTGCAAATGTTTTTCATGCAATAAAAGCGGGTATCCGATGTGTTCATACAACGGTAAACGGATTAGGGGAAAGAGCAGGGAATGCGCCTCTCTCAAGCGTGATCGCCACTATAAAGGATCACCTGAAAATGACAACTAATGTAAATGAAAGCAAACTGAATAAAATCAGCAGGCTTGTGGAATCCTTTTCAGGTATCCGGATACCTACCAATAAACCCCTGATCGGAGAATTTGTTTTCACTCAGTGCAGCGGTATTCATGCCGACGGAGACAATAAAAACAATCTCTACTTCAATGATCTCCTGCCGGAACGGTTTGGACGGATAAGACAATATGCCCTCGGGAAAACATCAGGAAAGGCTAATATTAAAAGAAATCTTCAGGAGCTGGGTATTGAACTGGATGATGAATCATTAAAAAAAGTAACCCGCCGGATAATTGAGCTGGGTGATAAGAAAGAGACCGTCACTTCTGACGAATTACCCTATATTGTTGCAGATGCCCTGCAGAATGATATCATTGAACAGAAAATAAAGGTGGTTAACTACTCTGTCAATCATACAATGGGTTTGCGTCCTGTTGCCAATGTAAGCATTGAAATTGAAGGGGTTGAGTATGCTGAAATAAGTGATGGTGACGGACAATATGATGCTTTTGTAAAAGCGCTCAGGAAAATATATAAAAAGCTGGGTAAATCATTCCCCACGCTGATCGATTATGTGGTCACCATACCACCCGGGGGCAAAACTGATGCATTGGTAGAAACTGTCATCACCTGGAAGAATAAAAGGGAGTTTAAAACAAAAGGCCTTGACCCGGATCAAAATGCAGCAGCTATAAAGGCTACTATCCGCATGTTGAATATCATTGAAAACGAAATAAAACCGGGGTTTTTTGATAAAATAATTGATAGTATCTCAAAATGATAATTAATAAATAAAATTATATTCTAATGAAGCTAAATATAGCAATTCTTCCCGGCGACGGGATAGGTCCTGAAATTATTGAGCAGGCCATGAAGACAGTTACAGTCATAGCAGACAAATTTGATCACGAACTGAACTATGAATTTGGGCTAACCGGTGCAATTGCAATAGACCAGGTAGGAGACCCTTATCCCGACTCTACTCACAACCTGTGTATGAATTCAGATGCTGTCCTGTTCGGGGCTATCGGTGATCCTAAATTCGATAATAATCCCAAAGCACCTGTCAGGCCGGAACAGGGATTGCTGTCCATGAGAAAGAAGCTCGGTTTATATGCCAACATACGGCCTGTTGAAACATTTCAGTCATTATTGCATAAATCGCCTCTTCGCAGGGAACTGATAGAGGGAGCTGACTTTATATGCATACGTGAGCTCACCGGTGGTATTTACTTTGGGGAAAAAGGAAGAAAAGACAATGGCAATACAGCTTATGATACAAATACTTACACCCGCGAGGAGATAGAGCGAATCCTCAAACTGGCTTATGAGTTTGCCGGCAAACGCCGGAAAAAGCTGACTGTCGTAGATAAGGCCAATGTGCTTGAAAGCTCACGGCTGTGGCGCGAAATAGCACAGGAAATGGCCTTAGGTCACCCGGATATTAAAACCGAGTATATGTTTGTCGACAATGCAGCCATGCAGATAATTCAATGGCCAAAAAATTTCGATGTAATGGTAACTGAAAATATGTTCGGAGATATTCTTACAGACGAGGCAAGTGTCATTACCGGCTCACTCGGCTTGCTTCCGTCAGCATCTGTGGGTATTCACACATCGGTCTTTGAGCCGATCCACGGTTCATATCCGCAGGCAGCGGGAAAAGATATTGCCAATCCCCTGGCAACGATACTATCGGCTGCGATGATGTTTGAATATGCTTTTGATCTTCCCGTCGAGGCTAAAGCTATCCGCGATGCGGTGGCAGCATCAATGGAAGAAGGATATGTTACTGAAGACATAGCAGACGGCAGATCATATAAGACATCAGAGGTAGGAAACTGGATTGCTGATTATATTCAAAACAGATAGTTTAGTCCGATATAGAGGCCTGAATCGCCGTCACGCTTATCAGCTGCCATTCCATAGTCTACAGCAACAACAAAATTCTGATTCATCACTATGCGGATGCCGGCTCCGTATGAATAATGCATCTTTTCGGCGCCTTCGTCAAAATAGGCCTCTTCCTGGGGCAAGAATGCTATTTTCGGTTCTGCCTCCATCTTTTTGGTTACCTGTCCAAAATCGAGAAATCCGTTTAACCCCAGGTAAAAATTATTATTTATAAACCTGAAGCGGGCAAATTTCCAGCGCGACTCGATATTACCGTAAAAGATGCCATCGCCGACAATCCTGTTCCTCCGTATTCCCCTGAGTGAGATAGCGCCTCCCAGCCCTTCAGAAAAATATCTCTTCATAACTGACGTTATCAGCTGTGTCTGATAATAAAAGGGAACATGTCCCGCAAGGGTTGATTGATATCCCAGCCGGTATACAAGTGACAGGTCATTGGGAATAATTGTAAAATACTGTCTGTGAGTCAGGCTTAATTTTGCAAAAGAGCTTTCACCTCCCAAAAATTCAGGAGCTCCCAATATCACTGCTTCAGTCCATAATCCCTTCATAGGGTTAGGCTTATTATCGCGGCTGTCATAAACAAGTCCGGCTTTTAAGGCAGGCACAAACCCTCCGTCTGCCTCATCTTCAGGAATAATACCCCAGTCAATATATTTTTGATACAACCCATCCACATCTGGAAGCAGTTCATCGCCCTCTTTTCCTTTGTTCAGCTTGTCGAGATTGACTTCCCCGACCTTAAAATTCAACAGGTTACAGCCTGCAACCCATTTCAGATGTTCACCTGAAAATTTTCCCTGAAGGTCTACCTTGAACCGGAACAATTGACGGTCATATTTATAATACATGCGGGTTAAATAGCCGGCGCTCTGATCATCAATAAAATCTGAATTGACAATGGCGTCGAAGCCATTGAATCCGTAGAAGTCATATGCCATGTCCGACAGATAACTGATATCGACCGATGTCTGCAGTCCTTTGATCAGCTGGTCAGAATCATAGTAAAACCTGTTAATCCCGCTGCCTTTGGTGAACCTAGACACTTCGAAGTAGAGAGATTGGTCATAAGCCGGATAACGGCTGCCATCGCCGTAATTATAAAGATTGATAAGAGCACCGTACTGAAAGCCGAGGTCTGTATCGAATGCAACCGACGGGAGGGCGCCAAAGTTCCAGCCTTTTTTTGTCAGCTCTTCCTGGGAGCTTACAGTTGTGATCAATAACAAAAAGAACAGGGAGAGATAAAATTTCTTCATTCTGTAAGATTATGTAGTAATAAGCGAATATAAAAAAATTTACAATGTCATGATACATAAAGGACCAGGTATAAGTCAATTAATTTCTAAAGCATTGTCATTCACTTTACTGAATCCTTCAAATTATCAGAAACTATCGATCTGCAGTAACAAAATTTGTGAATTATAATCAGATTAAATCAAGGATTTATTTATTAATTTGTAATTTTAACAACTTAGTGTTGTCTAAAAGCTATTAATATCAAAAACAATATACAAATGAAGACAGACAGGAGAAGATTTTTTCAGATTGCCGGGGCGGCAGGCGCCGGTTTAATGACATCGGGATTGTCATCATGCAATCAACAGGCAGCAACGGGTAAAGAAACATCAAACCTTGCTCACATCAAAGAAGCTGTGATGACACCTCATCCGCAAAAATTTAACATGTGTGGCTATGCAGCACCGAAAATTGATGTCGTAAGGATTGGTTTCATCGGATTGGGCAACAGGGGACCGGGAGCAGTTGAACGCATGTCAAATATTGAAGGAGTTGAAATTAAAGCTCTGTGTGACAAAAATATGGAACGCATTGGAAGGGGACAGAAAATCCTTGCCAAACACGGATTCGCGGCAGCCAAAGAGTATGGTGGCACTGAAGATGCCTGGAAAGAGCTATGCGAAAGTCCGGATATAGACCTTGTATATATCTGCACACCCTGGAGTCTTCATACTCCAATGGCTGTATATGCTATGGAGTGCGGTAAACACACTGCAACTGAGGTTCCTGCAACTCTCACTGTAGAGGAGTCATGGCAACTGGTAGAAACATCAGAAAAAACCAGGAAGCACTGCATGATGCTTGAAAACTGCTGCTACGACTTTTTCGAACTGCTCACTCTCAACATGGCACGTCAGGGCTTCTTTGGTGAAGTAATACACACCGAAGGAGCATACATTCATGACCTGCTCCATCCAAATTTCGAAAAAGGATCATACTCTGATATGTGGAGACTAAAAGAGAGTCATAAGAGGAATGGTAATCTTTATCCGACTCACGGACTGGGACCTGTATGTCAGATATTAAATATTAACAGGGGCGACAAGATGGACTATCTCACCTCTATGTCGACAAAAGATTTTCAGATGGGCCCTATGGCAGCTAAGCTGGCCGAAAATGATCCATTCTATGAAGAGTATGTTTCCGACAAGTATCGTGGTAACATGAATACTTCGCTGGTGCGCACCAGCAAAGGCAAAACAATTATGATCCAGCATGATGTGACTACTCCCCGCCCCTATTCGCGGATCCACCTGGTGAGTGGCACTGAGGGGGTTGCCAGGAAATATCCCCTCCCGGGAAGGATCGCCAAAGGACACAGCTGGTTCGGTCAGGATGAATTAAAAGTTCTTGAAGAACAATATACACCGAAGATAGTTAAGCTTGTCGGAGAGATGGCTAAAAAGGTTGGCGGTCACGGAGGCATGGACTTCCTGATGGACTGGAGGCTCATTGACTGTCTGCGTAACGGCATTGAACTTGACCAGGATGTTTACGATGCTGCATTGTGGAGTGTGATAGGCCCGTTGAGTGAATGGTCAGTGGCGAACAGGTCTGACTCAATCGATGTGCCCGACTTTACGAACGGTGCATGGCAAACAAACAAGCCTGTTGATATAACTCTTTCAAAAGGGGCAACTACAGGTGTGCGGGCAACTGTGAAAGCAGAGAGCCAGCTGAATGTTTAGCTAACCCGGAACAGGCTGATAATGCAGATAATGTAAATCTGTACAATAAAGAGGGGTTCCCGGCCAATCTGATCCTCACGGACAATTGGCCGGTTGTTTTAAAATAGCCTGGCCCCCGGACACAATTAATCAATCAAAATAAAGTTAATTATAAATTGTATAATTAGTTTTGTGCTGATGAAGAGATTTGTTGCCTTATTTATACTTGTTTTTTTTGTTAATCACTCTCTTTACTCCCAGAGTAATAACGCAACTCTGAGAGGTATTATAAGAGATCAGGATGGCAAGCCTGTCGACCTGGTAAATATTGGCCTGCAAAATTACTCCATCGGTACCAGTTCAAACAGGGAGGGTAAATTTCTGCTGCGCATACCTGCAGAAAAAGAGATAATCATCATATTCAGGTCTGTTGGTTATGAAACTACTGCCGATACCGTTAATGCCGGTCCTGAAGACAATATCTGGCGTGAAATAACTATGCTAACAGCAGATATCCGTCTTTCTGAAGTAACGGTCACTGAAACCCAAAAAAATAGCGGAAACGTAAGACGTATTGATCCTAAATTTTTAAATATCCTGCCCGATGCTGCTGCGGGAGGAGTTGAAACCCTTCTTAAAACCCTGCCCGGTGTATCCTCAAATAATGAGTTGAGCTCCCAGTATACAGTGCGCGGTGGCAATTTCGACGAAAATATGGTTTATGTAAATGACATTGAGGTATACAGGCCTTTCCTGGTAAGAGCCGGCCAGCAGGAGGGATTGAGTTTCATAAACAGTGATCTTGTGTCGACTATCGACTTTTCTGCAGGAGGATTTGATGCACGCTACGGTGATAAAATGTCGTCGGTACTCGACATAAAATACAGGAGGCCCAGTGTTTTCAGAGGATCGGCATCTATGAGCCTTCTCGGGGCAACTGCTCATTTCGAAGATGTTGCCCTAAAAGGTAAGCTGGCACACATTACCGGAATACGTTATAAAACCAACCGGTATATGCTTGGCGGACTTGATGAGAAAGGAGAATACAATCCCAATTTTACAGATATCCAAACATATATCACCTACAGGCTTTCCGAAAAATTTGATATCTCATTCCTGGGTAATATTGCTCAAAACAGATACCAGTTTGTACCTCAAACCCGTACAACAACTTTCGGTACCTGGGACACGCCAATGAACACCAAAATTTATTTCGACGGACAGGAGGTTGACAACTTTAAAACCAGCCTGGGAGCATTGTCAGCTAATTATCACCCTGATATAGACCTGAACCTTAAATTCATAGCTTCAGCGTTTGTGACCTCCGAACAGGAAACCTATGATATCATGGGACAGTATTACCTGAACCAGCTCGAAAGAAATTTGTCGGCAGATGAATTCGGCGACAGTATTCTTAACCTTGGCGTCGGTGCATTCATCAACCATGCAAGAAACTATCTTAAGGCAACTGTATACAATTTTACTCACAGAGGCGCTTATAACTCAGATAACCACTTGGTTAACTGGGGATTTAAACTTCAGCATGAATCAGTTGAAGATAATATAAACGAATGGGTGTACCGCGACTCCACAGGATACTCAATTCCTTATTCCGATACTGAATTGCGCCTTTATTATACACTGAAAGGAAAAAATCAAATAAGATCAAACCGAATAACAGGATTCGTTCAGGATACCTGGAGCCTGCCGGTAAGCACCGGATCCCTTTATGCAACAGGTGGTATCAGATTTAATTACTGGGACTTCAATGAAGAGATACTTGTCAGTCCACGTTTCTCTTTAAGCTACTTCCCCGAATGGAAAGAAAAAATTTCCTTCAGCCTGTCAGGGGGTATGTATCACCAGTCTCCCTTTTTTAAAGAGTTAAAGCGGCGTGACGGAACGATCAATTACGATATCAAAGGCCAGCGTTCATACCAGGTAGTGCTGGGAACAGACTATATACTGACAGCGTGGAACAGACCCTTCCGGTTTACTGCCGAAGCTTACTATAAATGGATGGATCACCTTATACCATATAATGTGGATAATGTAAGGATCCGTTATATTGCAGAACAGGAATCCTTTGGGTATGCAACCGGGATCGACCTGAATATAAATGGTGAATTTGTAAGCGGCGTCCAGTCATGGGCCAGCCTGTCGCTAATGCAGACCAAAGAAGATATTATCGGAGACGGACATGGATATATTCCCCGCCCTACCGACCAGTGGATGAATTTCAGCCTTTTCTTTCAGGATTATTTTCCGGGTAACCCTTCATACAAAATGCAGCTCTCAGGTTTTTACGGAGCAAGGCTTCCTACAGGGCCGCCATTGTCAGAAAGATATCAGGATGTTTTCAGAATGCCATCTTACCGGCGTATCGACCTGGGTTTGTCGAAAGTAATTATTAATCCGGCAAATAAACCCGAACACAAGCTCGCACAGCACATTAATGACATGTGGCTCAGCCTTGAAGTTTTTAACCTCCTCAATATTAATAATACAATCTCATATTTTTGGGTATCAAGTATATACGGAGATCAGTTTGCTGTCCCCAACTACCTGACTACCAGAAAATTGAATCTTAAACTAACTATTAAATTTTAAGAATCTCAAATGGCAGGTTAAAGAAATATAAAAGAACCGGTAAGGAGAAAGATAAAATAAACAGTACCAAATAATGCTCCCATAGCCCACCATCTGCTTTGAGAAATATATCCTGCACCGTACCATATAGGAGAAGGGCCGGTTGCATAAGGCGTTAAGATTCCCATAATTCCAAGGCTTCCCGACAGCAAGATCAGGAACGGGATCAGTTGTCCTGCTTCCAGGACATTTACAGCAACAGCCACAAACAGAGGCATAAGTGCAGTGGTATGGGCAGTTGTGCTGGCAAAGAAGTAGTGTAAAACAAAAAACAGCGCTAACATTGATATTATCACATTCACAGATGACATACTCATTAAAGCAGACTCAGCTACAGTCCCTATCCATGCCAGTATTCCGGTCTTTTCAAGTCCGGCAGCCATTGCCACAAGTGATGCAAACCATATTAAAATATTAATTGCGTCTTTTTTTGAAATAACATCCTCCCAGGTAATCACATTGAAAATAACCATTACAGCGACCACCGAAATAGCAGTAGTTGTAGCATGAATTCCTATATGGTCTCCAAAGATCCATAAAACCAGGGCAATACCTGCCAGTGAGGCCATCATTATCTCCTTTTTGGTCACTGCCCCCAATGATTTTAACTCCCGGTCGGCCCAAGCAGGAGCTTCAGGAGAGTATTTTTGTTCCGGAGGGTAAATAATATAGACCAGCCAGGGTGTTAATAAAAAAGCCGGGATCATGAGAGGGATCATTATAGCAGCCCACTCTGCCCATGATATAACATGTCCCGTTCCGCCGGCAATGAACTCCACAGCAAGCAGATTAGGCGCAAGTGCTGTGAGGAACATCGAACTGGTAACACAGGTTGAGGAAATTGCGACCCAGATAATGTAAGAACCAAGCTTTCGGGGATTATGATCAGGAGTGGAATTAAATACCAGAGGGATGTTTATAGCAACAGGATAGATAGTGCCTGCGCTTCTTGCTGTATTGGAAGGCATGAACGGTGCAAGTAACAGGTCAGAAAAGGCAACAGCATATCCCAGTCCGAGCGAACTTTTCCCCATATATTTGATCATCACAAGAGATATTCTCTTCCCAAGGCCTGTTTTCTGATATCCCAAAGCAAACATAAATGCTGCAAAGATAAGCCAGATCACCGTATTGGAAAACCCGGACAAAGCCCATGATATGCTCTCTTTAGGATCTCCTGTCAGCTGAAGGACAGCAGCAAGCGAAACCCCTGCAAATCCGACCAGCGCAGAGGGAACAGGCTCAAGTATCAGTCCGGCGACCACAGCTAAAAAAATTGCAAGGAAATGCCATCCTTCGGGAGTTAATCCTGCCGGAACAGGGATCAGCCATATAACTGCCAACACAATAAAGGGAACTGCTGCTTTTAAGACTTTTTTAGACATCCATCCATTAAATTGTAATAATTTTCAAATTAACTCTCTCAAAAAAAACATAATTGGAATAAAAATTGAGTGTTATTATAATTTTTTAACAAATTTGCAGAAAAAATTGCAGAAGAAATCCCAAATAGAACATTTATTGTGGCGAATTGATGTTTAATAAAATTATTTATTGACATGTTAAAGAGAATTATTTACCCTGTCCTGACCTTAGCTGTTGCAGCCCAGGGATGCACATCAAAACAAAACGAACGGAAACCAAACGTAATAATCATATACACAGATGATGTGGGTTATGGGGATATCGGCTGCTATGACAGTGATGAGGTATCAACACCCAACATCGACCGGCTCGCAAGTGAAGGGGTTCGTTTCACAAATGCTTATGCCTGTGCATCAACCTGTACTCCGTCGAGATATGCACTGCTGACAGGTGAATACCACTGGAGAAAACCTCCCGGATGGAGCGTGGGAAAAATAAAGGGTGTCAGCATAGCCCCCGGTGATGCAGGAATACTCATTGACCCTGCAAGGCCAACACTTCCCTTTCTCCTTAAGGGTGCAGGATACAAAACGGCTGTTGTGGGGAAATGGCACGTGGGACTTGGACCGGAGGGGGGGCCTGACTGGAATGGGATAATCAAACCGGGCATGCCGGAGATAGGATTTGACTACTCATTCCTCATTCCTGTCACAGGCGACAGGGTGCCCTGTGTGTTTGTGGAGAACAGCCGCGTGGCGGGACTTGATCCGGAGGACCCGATACAGGTCAGCTATAAAAAGCCCATAGGTCCTGATTCACTTATCTATAATCCCGGTATCACCCCCGATGTGATTGTTAGCTACGACAAACCTTCCGGCACGGGCCGGGAGGATAAGAGAGATATAAAAATGCACCCAAGCTTCGGCCATGACCAGAGTATTGTTAACGGCATACCGAGGATCGGTTATATGACCGGCGGAAGATCGGCACTTTGGAAAGATGAAAAAATTGCAGAAACAATTACTGAAAAAGCCCTCAGGTTCATAGATGAAAACAGGGATTACCCTTTCTTTCTGTACTTCTCAACGCATGATGTCCATGTGCCCAGGGTACCGGGTAAAAGGTTTGCAGGCAAAAGTACGCTGGGTGTTTACGGGGATGTGCTTATGCAGATGGACTGGTGTGTGGGACAAATTATTGACAGGATAGACCAGCTGGGACTGGCTGAAAATACCCTGGTCATTTTCTCAAGCGATAACGGCCCGGTGCAGAATGACGGGTATCACGACGGGACTGATGAGATTTCTGCCCTCCACAAACCATCCGGACCATACAGGGGAGGAAAATACAGCGCCCTGGAGGGAGGCACAAAAGTGCCGTTTATTGTAAGGTGGAGAGGAAAAATCAAACCGGGAGTGTCAGGTGCCCTCTTCAGCCAGATAGACATAATGGCAAGCCTGGCTGCCCTGGCAGGGCATCCCGATCCGGAAGAACAGGCAATTGACAGCCATGACAACCTGCAGGTACTGCTGGGTAAAAAAGAAACTGACAGGGAATTTGTTGTACAGCAAAATATGGGAGGAACTCTGTCAATCATCAAAGACAACTATAAATATATAGAACCGGGAGACGGTCCGGCGCTGAACCCATATACAAATCCCCCGGTCGAACTGGGTAACAGTCCGCTGCCTCAACTGTACAATCTTGCTAATGACCCGGGCGAAAAAAAGAACCTGGCCGAAAAATTTCCAGAGATAACGAAACAGCTGGCTGATGAATTGCAAAAAATAAAAAATATTAAATAATGAAATTTTTAATTGATTTATTTTCAAATAATTACAAAATTTTAAACGGATGAATAACCGCAGGGACTTCTTAAAGCTGGCCTCACTGGCAGGAATAGGATTATTGGGACATAACAGCTTACATGGAGCTGAATCAGAAAACAAAAGAGATTCAGCACTGAAACATATAAAAAAGGTATCTGAAAAACCGTACCGGCAGATATTTAACATGTCCGGGTACAGGGCTCCAAAGATCAACACGGTAAGGATCGGCTTTATCGGACTGGGAAGAGGGATGGCACATTTTAAAAGTGCCACAAAACTCGAAGGGGTTGACATAAAGGCTGTCTGTGACCTTGTGCCGGAAAAGATAAACAGGGCAATGGATATGCTTGAAGGAACCGGCCATAATCCTGATATCTTCACAGATGATGTAAATGCGTGGAAAAGACTGTGTGAACGCGACGACCTTGACCTTATATATGTTTCAACCCCATGGGACATGCACGTGGAGGTTGCTTTATATGCCATGGAGCAGGGGAAACATGTGGGTATTGAGGTACCGGCAGCAACAACTGTTGAGGAGTGCCGTCAGCTGGTCACCACATCTGAACAGACCCGGAAACATTGTGTGATACTGGAAAACTGCTGTTACGACTTTTTTGAACTGCTTACACTTAATATGGCCCGCCAGGGGTTCTTCGGGGAGGTAATGCATTGCGAGGGGGCCTATATCCATGACCTGCTGGATAATATCACCCGAAAAAACTTTAAATGGAATATGTGGAGGCTGAGGGAAAACATCAGCCGTAACGGCAATTTATACCCTACTCACGGACTGGGACCTGTTTGTCAGATCATGAACATCAACAGGGGAGATAAAATGGATTACCTTGTGTCAATGTCAACCAATGATTTCATGCTTTCGCCAAGACTGAATGAGATGAAAGCAGAGGACAGCTTCTACCGGCAGTTCACAGCTGACAATCCCAGGGGAAATATGAATACAACACTGATACGGACAAACAAGGGAAAAACAATAATGCTGCAGCATGATGTCAGCTCACCAAGGCCATATTCCAGAATACATCTGGTCAGCGGAACCAAAGCCACAGCACAGAAATACCCCCTGCCGGGAAAGATCGCAACCAGCCATAAGGGGTGGTTAAGCGAAGAAGAACTAAAACCACTTGAAGAAAGATACCAGCCCGAGATAATCAAAAGGATCGGTGAGATGGCCAGACAGGTGGGAGGCCACGGGGGAATGGATTTTTTGATGAACTGGAGGCTTATCGACTGCCTGCGCAACGGACTGCCGGTGGATATGGATGTATATGACACTGCTGCATGGAGCATCATCGGACCCCTGAGTGAATGGTCAGTTGCCAACAGGTCATCGGCAATTGACATTCCCGATTTTACGGCAGGATCATGGAGAACAAACACCCCTGTGGATATTGCTCTTAAAGAGGGAGGGACAACAGGGATCAGGCTATAGGTGATGACTGACATTTTAAAAAATAACAATAAGACAATTATGGAATTACAATAAATAGACAGAAATGAAATCTGCTAATTCAATAATTTCAAAGACCTCCTTCTTTTGCTCTATTTTACTTTTAAGTTGTCAATCTCCGGTAAATCAAAAAAAGTTACTTACAAAGGATAATTTACCGAATATTGTAATAATTTACATGGATGACCTGGGGTATGGTGATACCAGTTGCTATGGGGCAACAGCATTTGAAACTCCGAATATTGATAAACTGGCTGACGGCGGTGTTCGTTTTACCAATGGTTATTCAACCTCGGCAACATGTACACCAAGCAGATATGCATTATTGACAGGCGAATATCCATGGCGAAATCAAAATGCAAAAATTCTTCCCGGAACTGCCCCTCTTCTAATAAATGCTCAACAAAATACTATCCCGAAAATGTTAAAAGATAAAGGTTATCACACAGGGATAGTTGGGAAATGGCATCTTGGCCTGGGAACAGGAGAAGTAAACTGGAATCAAAAAGTATCGCCAGGCCCAAATGAAACAGGATTTGATTATTCATTTATTATGGCGGCAACGCAAGACAGGGTTCCAACTGTATATTTAGAAAATGGGGTAGTTACAGGATTAAATCCGGATGATCCATTAATTGTGAACTATGAAAAAAATTACGATGGTAAACCAACAGGAAGGGAGAATCCTGAGTTATGTAAAATGTTATGGCATCATGGCCATAACAATTCAATCCATAATGGAATTCCAAGAATAGGATTTCAAAAGGGAGGAAAATCTGCTCTTTGGATAGATGAAAATATGGCTGATACATTTCTTGAAAAAGCAAAACATTATATTAAAGCAAACAAAGACAGTGCTTTTTTCCTGTTATACACACTTAATCAACCACATGTGCCAAGAATACCTCATCCCCGGTTTGTTGGTTCCACAACACTCGGCCCGAGAGGAGATGTTATAAAAGAGGCAGATTGGTGTATCGGAGAACTAATTAATACTTTGGAAGAAGAGGGCATAATCAACAACACCCTGATTATTTTTTCAAGCGACAACGGTCCTGTTTTAAATGATGGTTATTACGACGATGCTGTCGAAAAATCAGGTAACCACTTCCCCGGAGGTATTTTACGAGGTGGAAAATATAGTTTGTTTGAAGCAGGGACCAGGGTGCCATTTATTACATTCTGGAAGGGAACCATCAAGCCTTCAGTGTCCGATGCCCTGATTTCTCAAATTGACCTGTTTTCTTCACTTGCCAAACTGGTTGGAAGTGAATTAAGGGAAAGCGATAGTCAGGAATTACTGGATGTATTCCTTGGAAACAGCCGGATTGGAAGAGAGGAGATGGTTTTAGAAGCAACAACAAGAACAGCATTACGAAAAGGAGAATGGATAATGATCCCTCCATACAAGGGTCCTGAAGTCAATAAGCAGGTGAACATTGAACTTGGAAATTATCCGGAGTATCAACTTTATAATTTGGAAAATGATATCGGACAACAAATTAATCTGGCCAAAAGCGAACCACAAAAGCTTAAAGATATGATTCAGACCTTTATAAAAATAAGAGGTGATGATTTTAAGTTAATTGAACAACTGGAACTACATTGAAACAGCATGGAATAAAGTAAAATCGTTTCACTTCAACCACTGCTTTCAAAAAAATAGCTGAATTTTAAAAGATCCTGGTTCCGAAGATAAATTTATCCTTCCACCAGGGATCTTTTAATGAAGTGATAGTTACCCCTTTTGATGAAGAGGTATGGATGAATTTATCTTTTCCGATATATATGCCCGAATGTGTAATAAAACGGTTTGTCCTGTAAGATTTAATAAAAAAGACCAGGTCGCCTTTTAAAAGCCGGTTTTGTTCAGAAATTATCTTACCAAACCTGGCCTGTTCTTCAGAATTGTGAGGCAGATATATATTGTGCTTTCCAAAAACAGTTACCAATAACCCGGAGCAATCCATGCATCTTGCGGTCGTTCCCCCGATGCAGTGAGGAACACCCAGGTACTCCCGTGCAGTGGAAATAACATCACCGGCCCTGACATTATATGTGTTAACATCTCTTTCTGCGCCCTGGGTCAGAAAATCCTTGAGCTTGTTCCTGTCTGACCTTGTTTCCAGGTTTGTAAAAGAACGAGCCTGGTATATTTTTTTTGAACAGGAAATATTCAACAATTGAGAAAAAGCAATTAATACAACTATAATGTATCGTTTAAAAAATAACCTCATCAGAAACCTGTTAATTTGAGCGTAATTACAAAAGATTAAACAGCAAAAATAATATTTAAATCTTATGCAATCGACAATTTTTCTCCCCCGCAAGTGCACTTCATCCTATCATCCCAAATGAGATAATTTGCATTATCATTGTTTACTTTTGAGAATATGTTTATTATATTTATACTATAAAAAATGTTTTTTGAAAAAAAGGAGGTATATCATGGCAATGATAATTACAGATGAGTGCATTAGTTGCGGAGTATGTGAGAGTGAATGCCCCAATGCAGCAATTTCTCCCGGAGATACAATATTTGTTATTAATCCGGATCTGTGTACCGAATGTGTAGGATTTTATGATGAACCACAATGTGTAGAAGTTTGTCCTGTGGATGCAATTATAAAAGATCCGGCATATCCGGAGAGTAAGAAGGAACTTTTAGAGAAGAAAAAACGGATTCACGGGGAATAGATAACACATAAACCAGACTGCAATTCAAAAATATTATAACATCATCTGATACTGTTTGTGATGGGCGTTTCATATGTAAAGCTAAAATATTTATTAACTTTGACTGGTTTTTATATATTAATATCAATTGGAAGGGAGGTATCCGGAACATTTTCCTGTAAATCCTCAACCGGATTTGGCAAGAAGTTATTTTTATAAAACTCAGAAATTATTGGAATGGTTCAAAGCGAAGTTATAGATATTATAAAGAAATATATACATAATTTGCGCCAGGGAGGTATTAAAATTCAGTTTGCATATTTATATGGCAGTTATGCCCGGAATGAAAATTCTGAAAGTAGTGATATAGATGTTTTACTAATTTCAGACGATTTCGATACTGATGATGATGTAATTTTGTCAAAACCCTGGTCACCAAAGTACAGGAATGATTTACGTATAGAACCTATTGCGATAAGTACAGAGCGATTTAGGACAGATGATGTTTCTCCTATAATTGAACTTGCGAAAAAGGAGGGGATAAAAATTCAGGAATGAATATTTTTTATTTATCTTATGTTTTCTGAATCCTTCAAGAAAACTCCTGGTAATCAGACCTTAAGCGATCCTTTTTTTACTTGCAGGTTTTGCATGAATTGGAAACCTTAAGGGTAAAAACCGAGGGATATTTTTCCATGAACAATTTGAGCTTTTTCTCCAGTAAATCCATCACATCTTCATATTGGCCTGTTAAAACAGTGCTCATCGTTCCCGGCTCCACAGTGATCTTTTCATTTTCAGCTATCTCTTTGAGAAATTCCGTTACCGGCTCAATATAAGAGTTAAGTAGCGGGTAATAGCTGATTTCAACTGTTATTTGCATCGGTATCATATTTTAAACGTTTTCCACGGCCTTCGCCGCCTCCCGATTTACGACGTTTGCCCATACCTTTCCCCAGTTTTTGAAACAATTCTTCAAATGGTGTTTCCCTGCATTTTCCAAGGCCTCTTCCTGTTCCCTTTCCTTTGCCTTCGGGGCCGGTTCCATTTAATTTTGGCATTTTATTAATTTTTATTAGTTATATACACATATTTACTGATTCTGTTAAGTTTGCTTTTAAGCATCCTCTTGCGTAATTTACTTAGCCGGTCGATAAACAAAATCCCCTGCAAATGATCAAATTCATGTTGAAATATCCGGGCTGCAATACCATCCAGTATCTCCTCATGCCACTCGAAAAATTCATCACGGTAACGCACCTCTACCTTATCTGGCCTTAATACATCCTCAAATATCCCCGGAATACTGAGACACCCTTCATTGTAGTATCACGGATTTTCACTGTAATTCTTTATTTGGGGATTGATACAACTTTTTCAACTGGCTCAATACCATTATCTTGCAATAATGTTGTATCTAATACAAAAATATTTTTAAGCACTCCAACCTGCGGGCCGGCCAATCCAATGCCTTTTGCATTTTTCAATGTCAAAGTCATATTCGCTGACAACTCCTTAAAATTGTCTCCTTCGTCAATTTCAAAAGCCTTTTCCCTCAAAACAGAGGAGCCATATAATATAATCGGCAAATTCATTATTGTATGGTTTTTACAACCTGTATCTCTTTAAAATATTACAATTCTTTTTCTGTAAATGCATAAAGGACTATTCAAATCTGACACAAAAATAGTAATTTTATTAAACTTTTGTTCATATTATCTGATGAAATAATTTTACTGCACATAGAACTTGCCCACTATTTTGGTTAAGTTTTTCTAACTGATGCAGCAAAAAATGAGGGCTGTACTGTATCCTGTTTTTCAGTCCCGTCCAATAAAGCAAATTCAGATGTAAAATAAACTCCGTAATTCAGAACCGGTTTACCGAACCTGGACAGGCGATCCTCAATTTCCTGCGGTGAAAAGAAACAGCCATTTCTAAAAACAGGATCATTATCCTTATTTTTCCCCAGTTCGGAATTTTTATTCAAACATCCCACTACTAACAAACCTCCGGGCTCCAGTACCCTGTCTATTTCATCCAGGATTAAGCCAATATCTTTCACAAATTCGAGCATTGTTATTGTAGTTATGACCGGAAAACTATGATCAGCAAACGGCAGATTGGCAGCATCAGCTTTCAGAAATGAAGCATTCCTGATTTTTTTGGCATTTGCAATATTTATCATTGCCTCCGACTCATCTATTGCCCAAACCTTAAATCCTTTCCGGCTGAAAAAATCGGTCCAGTGTCCTGTTCCGCACCCGAGCTCAAGAAGATCACCTGTTTCAACTCCTTTTAAATGAGTTGAAATCATTTTCTTTTCTATCTTATCAATCTTCTTACCGCTATCACTGAGATAATAATTATCATACTCAGCAGCGACAGAATGATTTAAAAAAACATTATTACCTTTTTCCACAATATCTTAACTATTTATAATCATTATCAGAGGTATAATATACCATTGTTAAAAATAAAATCTAAGCCAAATCTCTGCTTTTTTACGGAACTGTTTAGTACCGTATTCAGAATCCTCATTGCCGATCATAAAAAACGGCCATAATAACAGTTCAAAATTTGTATATGGTTTATAACTGATCTGTGGGGAAAGCAAAAAACTGTTATCTGCCAGATTATATATGGTAAATAATGATATAGAGCTGTACACCAGGTCAAACGGTTCGGGCTGTGAAATTTTAAGGTAGAGGTAATCCCTCATCATCGTCTTTGAATTTGAAACAACGGGAACAGCCAGCCTTGCCTGGCTAATAACCGCAGGATCATCACTATTTAAACTATAATGTAAAAAACCAAGATAATCGGTAAATTCATTTTTCGACAGCCCTTTGTTGTTATGGTAATATTCAAGAATAAAGGTAGTATTTGTCCGGTGAAGGTATCTCAGTCCTAACAGTAAAGAACCTCCACGGCTATTATAATTTAAAATTTCACTATTTGAGATATAGAAAATTTCATCGTTAGCATAACTGTATTCAGCATGGACTTCAAGATTCTCTTTTAAATTGGTTGAGAAGTCAATTCCGATACGAGACGGTTCATCCTTATCCAGGAGAGCCATAAGGTCGATATCAATATTTTTCAGAAGAAAGTATAGTTTCAGTGCTGCCCCCGTTTGTCCGGCTGGTGCAAACCGTTGGTTAACAACAGATTCTGGTGGTAAAAAAACAGCAGTAGCTGCAAAATTCCGCAGGAGATCTGACGTAAAACTTTTATTATAGTTTAAGTACACAGATGCCTTACCTGCCAGGGCAAGGTCGGGATTTTCAGGATCTTTTTCGGCATTTACAAAGCCTGCAGGATTAAAAGCATACCCCTTACCCCAGTTAAAACGTCGTTTGCCAATGCTCATACTTAGGCGGGGCGAAAAATTAAGGCTTCCGAATAATTCATAAAATGAGAGTGACAGTGGCTCTTCTTTTGAGTATTGTGTATATGCTTTCATAAAAAACCCAACCTGTTTAAAGTTGTAGCTGCCGTCAAGATAATAATCAAGCCTGTATTGCGACAGGTAGTCATTTTTTTCAGTATCATCAAAGAACTGAATACCGTAAAAAGGTGAGCCTTTTCTTGTATGCAGGAGTCCCCATTTAGTATCCAGGTTACCATTAAACTGAATTCCTTTGGGATCCGGCTCGGGGATTTCAAAATCATATTCCTGAGAGACTGCTGAAATAGAATAAAATATAAAAATAAGTAACAGGCATGTTTTATTTAAAGGCATCATCGTAACTCTTCAAGTCTGGGTAAAAATTCAAAAGTAAAAACCTCGTCCGGCAGATTTCTGGCTTTCATACCAGAATAGATCATTACAGAGCGGTAGCCTTTATAGAGCGGACTGCTGGTCTCGATAACGGCAGGCCTCATTATGCCGTCGCCAAAATTTTTTATTTCCTTGAATTCCAAAGTTTTTATCAGCTTACCTGAAGCAGCATAGCATTCAACTTTAGTTACCATGGTATTATTCTTCTCAACCCACATTTTTAATTTATCATATGCAACAGTTCTTGTCTTTGCCTTGAGATCCAGAATATATTCATGTTGGTTTTCTTCCATGATCAAGGGGTCATACTCCACTGAATAATCAAGCCTCATGATATCTGAATTATTGAAAACCCCGCCCACCACAGATTGCATACTGGTAATACGGATTGGCCTGCCTACATTCGGAATATACAACCACATATTATCACCAAGCCTGAGAGTAGCTCTTCCCCTTTCACTTGCAGGAGATATATACAACATAGCCATTTTGTCTTGTCCCTTTTTGACCGTGAAGAATATAAATTCCTTTTTACTGCCGTCAGGCTCTTCGTTTATAAGTTTACGATATGACTCAAATGACTCAGGTGTAAGATTTTCATCTACCTTCCTGAGTATCTGTAAAGCGAGGTCATCATTATTATCAATTTGTCCATTCGCTAATAAAGCCAATAAAATAAATAATATACCTGAAAAAGTGAAGTTATTCATACGTCGATTCTAATTTAAAATTTTCGGACTACGTCTCTTGCCTGTCCCTCTTTTATATAATAATCTATATTATTCGCTTTCAATTGAGCTTCCATTTTAAAACCAAATTGTCCGGCGATAAAAATTTTACATGATTCCCTGACAAGCAGGTTAACCACTTCTGTACTGGCACCTCCCCCACGGTTCAAAGCAGGATTTTTTACTGCTTTTATAAAATTGCCCTTTTCATCGAAAATCAGAAACCAGTCAGCTCTGCCGGCGATGCCGCTTATCGTCGAATTCTCATGTTCACCGTCAGCCGCTACTGCAATTTTAACTGCCTCTTCTTTTCCTTCAACAGCTGAATCGGAATCTCCTGAAAGGCCGCGTTGAACGCGGCAGGCTAAGACAACTATCAAGAGCAATGAAATAAAAAAAACAATATGTGGTTTCATTTTAATAAAACTAAAAAAAATATTTGTAATTCAATTTTTTTATCCGTTCGCTCAAGCGAACGGCAATGGATAAGGCATTGAACCAATTGGCTGCTCTGATCTGTGCCTTATTCATTGCCGTCGGTTTCAACCGACGGTTTATAATGCCATTACTACCCCCTGTTACCTTTTTCATACATGTCTCAATGCATCAACTGGCTGCATCTTAGATGCTTTCATTGCAGGATACAGACTTGAAACACCTGCAATAATTATTACAATTAATGACACAGACAGCAACTCCGAAGGCGAAATTGATGTTTCCAGAATAATACCCTTCATGCGGCCAAAAGAGAAACTGATCCCGGCCATATTAATAACCAGTAATGCAATAACACCAATTATATTGCCAATCAATGTACTTATAATGCCCAACGAAAATCCTTCCGCCAGGAAAAGCCATAATACCTTCGAAGGAAGAGTGCCAATTGCAGAAATAGTACCGATCTCGCTCACCCGTTCGTAAACTGACATCATCATTACATTCAGGATACTGACAAGTACAATAGCTATCAGAACAATTTTGACGGTAATGATGAGGAGGTCAACGATTGTGGCAATAGTTGAAAACGGCGACAGATCAGCCCATGTATGTAACTCAAATGCAGGTTGATCCTGCTTATTTTTAAACCGGCTCAACTCCTCATTAAGAATTTTTTGAGCGCTGTTTAGCCGATCCGGATTTTTCAATCTGATTGATACCTCATTGATCTCATCTCCTTCGATCCTCAACAGAACTTTGGCATCATCGATATGAATAAATCCGTCGCGACCGGTCGGGCCAACCAGTCCCTCCATAGTGTGCGAAACCTGGAGGCTTATCCCGTTCACTGATCCATCCTTATTATTGGCTACCAGTACAACCTCATCACCGGATTTCAGCTTCAATCCCCTGGAAATATTTTCAGGTATAATTATTTTTCCGGGTTCAATAAATTTATCAGGGTCAGGCACATCTTCAATAATCCGCTCCATCAAACGAGGGCAGGTTGCGTTCTCCATCTCCGGAAAAACACCGGTAAGGCGAATATTAGTAGTCTCCTCATAATTACTGAGCATTGCACTGAACTTAATACGGTATGAATATGCATCTATAACTTCCTTATTATCATCAAACAACGATTCCAGGTTATTTATACCCTGTTCATTTATATTAAGATGCAGCGGCATATTTTCAATAGAACTGACATAACCTCTCCTGTGAACCTGCAAATGACCAAGCATAGAATCAGTTATTGAGCCAATCATCATACTCTTAAAAGAGTCGGACACTCCGGAAAAAACTATTACCATTACAACACCAATTATAATGAGTAAAGAGGTCATCATGGTGCGCCGTTTATATCTTAAAAGATTTCTTAAAGCTATCTTAAAAATATTCTTCATAGGTAGTTTCAATTAATTTGTTTATCAACAATCTTACCATCCTCAAGCGAATAAACAATTTCTGCTTCTTTAACAATTTTAGGGTCATGAGTAGAAAATATAAAAGTGGTTTTCAGTTCATTTTGCATTTTCCTCATCAACTCGATTACTTTGAATGCAGAAACATGATCAAGGTTTGCAGTAGGTTCATCTGCAAGTACAAGCTTTGGATCTGTAACAAGAGCCCTTGCCACAGCCACTCTCTGCTTCTGTCCGCCCGAAAGCTGTGACGGATATTTATCTTTCTGATCAGCCATACCAACAGCATTCAGGTAGTATAAAACTCTTTCGCGTCTTTTATCTGCAGGAATATTCTGTACCATTATCAAGGGGTACTCAATATTCTCATAAGCAGTAAGTACCGATAACAAATTAAAATTTTGAAAAATAAATCCCAGGTGTCCGCCTCTGAAAAGTGCAGCCTCTTTGTTTGTGAAATGGTTTACTACTGTCCTGTTAATTAAAATTTCACCTGTAGTGGGCTTATCCAGACAACCTATAAGGTTTAATAATGTTGTCTTACCACTGCCTGAAGGCCCGACAAAGGAGACAAAAGTCTGTTCCGCTATTTCAAGCTCAACATCTTTCAATGCCTGAACTGAAACCTCTCCCATAAGATAGGTTTTAGATACATCTTTGAGTTCAACTAATCCCATACTCTCATTTTTAAGTTCTGCATACAAATTTATATTTTGACTAAAAATATGAACTTCTGATCAATAAGCAAATTTTTTTGTCACTTTCAGTTCAGCAACCTTTTTTATTTCAACTTCATTTAGCCACGAAACGCGTTTATTCTCCATAATATGTGGCAGGATCAGTTCAAGCACGTCCTTAATATTTGCATTTACACTCTGATAAGTTAATTTTAATTATACAAAGCAACAGTTCTCAGTCAGGCGGGCAAAAATTTATATATTCTTTTAGAACGTGATCACTTTATCGCTGTCGGCCACCCACTCTGTAAGTTCAGCCATTGTGCTTATCTCAGCCCCCTCAACCAGTTGCACGTTTTTGAGTCCGCGTGCACCGGCACATGAACCACATATTTTAACTTTGGCGCCTTTGTTAACTGAATATTTCAACATCCTTTCTATATTATAATATCCGTTAGGAGTAGTTTGTCCGCTTACTGCACAGGCAGCCGCATCAGCCATTAAGAAAATCCTCACCTCAACATCTTCGTGCGCCTTGTTCAGCTGGTTAGCCAGCCGTAAGCCATTATACGCCTTCTCAGTCCCATAAGGAGCATCGTTTATTAAAATCAATATCTTTTGCATAGTGATAAATTTAAATTTAAAGTTTATTTACTGCTTCTGTGATGGTATCAACAGCATAATCAATTTCTTCTTCAGTAGTATATCTTCCGGTTGAAATACGAACAGTTCCGGCAGCAACAGATTCTTCTATATTCATAGCTCTTAGTACGGGGGAAATTTCTACAGAACGGGAGTGACATGCTGATCCAGTTGATATATTTACCTTACCATCCAATAATGATGTCAACGAATATGCTTCTATGCTTTTAAAAGAAATACTAAGTGTATTAGGAAGACAATTCTGCAAATCGGAGTTAACAGTGATAGCAACATTTGATTTCCTTTTTAATCCCTCTAAAAGCCTTTGCCGCATCGTATGCAAATGCCTGCTGTCACTTTCACGATTTTCCCGGGCAAGTTCACAAGCTTTCCCCAATGCAACGATATAAGGTACATTTTCAGTTCCCGGTCTTAAACCCCTCTCCTGTCCTGCCCCGAAAAGCAGATTTTTCAGCCTGACCCCTTCTCTGATATATAATGCGCCTATGCCCTTAGGTGCATAAATTTTATGACCTGCTACAGATAAAAGGTCAACACCAGATTCATCGACATTAATGGCAAGCTTACCGGCAGACTGGGCAGCATCCGTATGAAAAAGAATATTATTCTTCTTTGCTATCAGTCCAATCTCTTTTACCGGCTGTACAGTACCAACCTCATTATTAGCGTGCATAATGGTAATCAAAACAGTATCAGGCCTGATTGCCTTTTCAACCTCTTCCGGATCAATCCTTCCTGTCCTGTCAACAGGCAATCTGGTTACTTTGTAACCATGGACCTCAAGGAATTTACAAACATTGGCCACTGACGGATGCTCAACCTGGGAGGTAATGATATGCTTCCCTTTTCCGGCGCCAGAAAAGGCAGCTCCCTGTATAGCATGGTTATTCGACTCTGTCCCACCGCTTGTAAAAACAATCTCCTCAGGCATTGCTCCTATCAGTGATGCCACCTGTTCCCTGGCCTTCTCTAAAGCTTCCTTATTATGTCTTCCGATGGCATAACCACCGGAAGGATTTCCAAAATGAGTATGCAGGTAAGGTAACATCTCATTCAATACCTCAGGAGCTACAGGTGTTGTGGCATTATAATCAAGATACACTTCAGTCTTATTCATTGGATTTAATTTTTAATTCAACTCACTCCTGTCCTGCTGCCTTACTTTCCATTCAGGGTATCCCTCGTCAAGCCTTCTTACTTTAAATCCGTTGTCATGAAGAATTCTTACAGCCTCGTCAGCTAATACACAAAACGGGCCCCGGCAATATGCAATGAACTCCTTATCCCTGGAAAAAGTCTTTAAACATGACAATAATTGATCTGTCGGGACTGATATTGCATTTTTGATATGTCCTGACATAAACTCAGCAGCAGGGCGGACATCCAGCAGCATTACATTTTTATTACTCAATACCTGAAGGTGTTGTGAGGTGTTGGCAAAGGTCAGGTTTGTTGCTTCCACAACTCTTTCAACACTTTTTTCTCCCTGGGCAAGCATTTCAATGATCTCGAGCCTTGCAGGATTGGCAATAGCCTTCATCATTTTCGAAAGCCCGCCGTACATGATATCTTTAAACTCCCTGCTTTTCATTATTTACATTTTGCAAGAACAAAAATACAGAAATACTTCAATTATTCAATAGAATTATTGAATAATTATAAGAATCAAACTTATAAAGGTTTTAAAAGATTTAAAGGCAATGAAACAAAAGATCATAATTTCTCCACTAATAATTTGAAAACAAAAGAAATAATAACAAAATGTATATTAATATATTGATTCTTTATTGACATAAGTAAAAAAATTTTTAACTTGAAAGCTCGAATTAAAAATCTCTTTTAAACCATTAAAAATGAGTACTGCCAAAAACATCAGGTGGCTGACTGTGATCTTTGATTTAGAACTGAAATTCAATGATGTTTATCGTTTTAGAAGTGCCATAATTGAGACCACCCGGCGAAAAAATGATCTGTTTCACAACCATTCTGAAAAAGGTTCGATATATCGTTATCCTCTTATCCAATACAAACGGCTCAATGGGAAAGCAGCGCTATTATGCATAGAAGAAGGCATTGAGGGCATTCAGGATTTTTTCACTGTTACTGACTGGAAGCTTGATACAGGTAACGGGCAGAAACCCATCAAAGTAGAAAGCCTGAAGGTGAAACAGCATCGTATTGGAGTTTGGAAAAAACATTTTCGCTATTCACTCACTCGTTGGTTACCACTAAATCAGGAGAATTACAGGAAATATCACCAGTTAGAGGATTTAGGCCAAAAGATTACGCTTCTTGAAAAAATATTACTGGCGAATATTTTAAGTTTTTTACAAGGGATAAACCTGTATGTAGAAGAAAGGATTGAAATAAAGATCACCGAAATTTTATTACAGCGATTAGAGCATTATAAAGGACAGGAGATGCAGGCATTCAACATAATGTTTGCAACCAACGTATCCCTGCCTGACTATATTGGCCTTGGCAAAGGCAGCAGCAGTGGTTTTGGGATGGTTAAAGAAGATTCCAATAAAAAATAACATAGAATGATAAAAACCAAATTTCTTTATGGAGCTGCGGTTCAAGGTATCCAGAGCTTCATTTTTCAAACTAACAAGCTTAGCGAAATTGCGGGTGCAAGTGAACTGGTGGAACAAATTTGCACAAGTCTGTTTGCAAAAGTGATTGGCAGCAATGTAAATGATTTGGCAAAAGATACTAACGCCATTGTTACCGCCGCCGGAAATATCAAGTATGTGTTCGAATACGAAGAACAATGCAAAAAACTGGTTTTGAAATTTCCAAAAACAGTTATGGAATTTGCTCCGGGAATTGCACTTAGCCAGGCGGTGGTAGCAGTTGAAGGCGAAATCGAGAAGGAACACATCGATGAGCTGGAGCGCCGGTTGTGGGTACAGCGTAACAAACCCTTGCGATCTTTTGATGTTGGATTAATGGCCATGAACCGCTCGAGAAAAACGGGACTGCCGGCAATGAAAAATGCCGGAAATCAATATTTCGATTTGGGAACTATAAAAAAGGAGAGTGCTATAAAAGACGAAAACCCAAAAGAAAATGAACCAGAAAAATACAGCCGCTTATTAAAAGCTTTATTTGGGAAAACGCTTTTTGGTGAAACAACACTGGATTCTGCCAAAATCACAAAAACCAAAGGAGAAAATTACAATTGGTTGGCTGTTGTTCATACCGATGGGAACAATCTGGGCATGGCACTACAAAAATTGGTTGATAACACAAAAAATACTCATGGACAATCCTATATCAACCTATTCAGAGAATTTTCGCTAGCTATTGATTTATCGACAAAAAATGCCGCAAACCACGCTTATCTGGAAACGGTAAAAAACTTCATTCTTAAACCATACGATATTATTCCTTTCCGCCCGATTGTAATTGGAGGTGATGATTTAACAGTTGTCTGCCGGGGAGATATTGCTTTACAGTTTACTAAACTTTTTCTGCAATATTTCAAAGACGAAACAAAGGCTAACTTCAAGTCCATGGCTGAAAGAGTTGAATTTTTAGAAAACGGTTTTACTGCTTGTGCAGGAATAGCCTATATAAAAGAAAGTTATCCCTTCCATTATGGCTATTATCTTGCTGAAATCCTTTGTGGTGAAGCCAAAAATTCTGCTAAATATGGATTAAGTCCTGAAGAACTTACCCCATCATGCCTGATGTTTCATAAGGTTCAGGACAGCTTTGTTGAGGAGTTTAAAGAAATACGGGAGAGAGAATTGTGTGCCGGCAAAGGTGATAATATAATCCGTTTCGATTTTGGCCCTTATTATCTTGAATCTGCACAAAAGAAGACAACCGTTGAGTATCTGGAAAAATGTGTTTCACAATTGGAAGGCAAGGAGGGAAATGCCATTAAATCGCACCTGAGACAATGGCTTACTGACTTGCACAATGAACCTGAGTTAGCTGAACAAAAGAAGCTTAGGGTAATATCCATGAATGAAAACAAATTAAAGTCAATGGGGCTTGACAGGACAGAATACTGGACTGAATCCAGAAAAATTATTGAAAAAGGAGATAAAAAAATTTATCAGTTTACACCAGTTTACGACTGGCTTACCATTCACTCAATTAACCAGGGAGGAAAATAAGCATGAAAGAGATTATATATAAAATCAAATTCCACTCCGAATGGCATTGCGGTTCGGGGTTAACTTCGGGCAGCGACCTTGATGCTCTGGTTATTAAGGATAAAGATGGGTTCCCTTTTATTCCGGGGAAAACCCTGAAAGGTCTTTTAAAAGAAGCAGCAGTTGAAATGATTGAATTAAAAGGGAACAGACCGGAAGAATCAGGTCTAATTAAGGTATTGTTTGGCTATTTCGACGAAAAGAATATTGATAATTCCAAAATTCACACCAAAGGAACTGCCTTCTTCCGTAACGCTGTGTTAAGTGCCAGGCTGCGAAATGAAGCAAAAGAAACAGGTCTAATTGATTTTTTCTTTCGCGATATAACTTCAACTGCCATTGGAAAAAAAGGTATTGCCGATAAGGGCTCGTTGCGTCGTAAGGAGACCGTTATACCTTGTGAATTGGTAGCGACCATTTCAGGTTTGGATGAAAAATATGAGGAAGATTTAAAAAAATGCCTGAAATTCATTAAACGCCTGGGACAAAACCGCCACCGCGGACTAGGGCGCTGCACGTTTGAATTTGTTGAATCCAAAAAGGAAGCCCAAGCATGAAAACACTGAACTTTAAAATCATTCTGCTTTCCGATGTTATTATCAATCAGCGGGCAGCCACTGAAGGAAACCAGAAAACACTTGATTTTATCCCGGGTAATGCAATTTTAGGCATAGCCGCCAGTAAACTTTATAAAGAAACAAGTGATGAATCGTTTACACTTTTCCACTCAGGAAAAGTGCGATTTGGAGACGCTCACCCGCTGATTAATGGTCAACGTGCACTAAAAGTACCTGCATCATGGTTCAAAAAGAAAGACGACAAAGAGGATAATGAACTATATGTTCACCACGGAATGCCCAAAGAAGGACTAAAAGATGAGAATAATCGTGTACAAGTAAAACAATACCGTGATGATTTCATTATAAACCTGGGAGAGAACAAGGTTTCAAAAGTTGAAATCAACAAGCACTTTGCCGTCAAATCTGCTTATGACAGCGCCAAACGCCGAAGCGAAGATGCAAAAATGTACGGTTACCAATCATTACAGGCCGGCTCGGAATGGTATTGCGAAGTAATGATTGACGATGATATCAATCCGGATACAGAAAAAAAACTGGTCGAGGCCCTTGAAGGAAATAAACATATTGGCCGATCGAAAACTGCTCAATACGGACTGATTAAAATAGCTAAAATAAAAGGAGGGGAAGAGAAACTTGTAAATGGTTTTGGCACCTGGAACAAACCTGAAACTCGCGATGTAAATAAAGACGTGATATTTGTATATGCCGAAAGCCGCCTGATCTTTTTCGACAAGTACGGACAACCCACTTTTACGCCAACTGCTAAAGATTTTGGTTTTCAAAATGAAAATGCCACTATCTGTTGGGAAATGTGCCAAATTCGCACATTTCAGTATGCGCCTTATAACAACCACCGCCAAACCCGCGATGCCGATCGTATGGGCATCGAAAAAGGCAGTGTATTCTGCATCACCGGAATTTCTTCTGATGAAACTGAAAAATGGGTAGGAAGCTTCCAGAATGAAGGTTTTGGAAAGATACTTATAAATCCTGAGTTTTTGGATTATACCAACGAACAGGGCAAAGCCAAATTTTCATTTACAACCGAAAAAGCAAAAAACGAAATTCAGTTGCCAAATATTGACAAGGTTCAAACCAACGATCAATCTGTTCTGAATTTTTTAAAGAGACAAAAATTAATGAAAGAAAATCAGAAGTTCATTTACGAAAAAGTGAATGTCTTTATAGAAACAAATGCAAATAGTTTTAAAGGAGATAATTTCGCATCACAATGGGGTACAATCCGCTCATTGGCAATGCAATTCAGGAATCCACAAACCTTAAAAGAAAAGGTTTACTTAAATGCCGACAGCTACCTGAAACATGGTGTTGCCTCTGAAAAATGGAATGAAAGAGGCAGAATAAAACTATTTGAACTTTTCGTAAAAGATTTTGACAAGAAAGAGGATCTTCTTTCAGAAGCCTTGGTTAACCTGGCCGCTGAAATGGCCAAAAAATGCAGGAGGGACTAACTATGGAAAATATAAATAAATTCACCCACCGATATTTGGCCTGCATTGAAATTGAGGCCGAAACCCCGCTGGCCTTGGGCAGCGGTGAACGCGATGTGATGACCGACCGCCTGGTAACTACCGATGTAAACGGTTTGCCCTACATACCCGGTACCGCTTTGGCCGGTGTGCTGCGAAATGCTTTTTCTTTAACCGTTAACAAAAAAACCATCAATAGTCTTTTTGGCTATTCTGAAGAAGAAGAAAAAAAACTATACAAAGGCAAAAAAGAAAGGGAAAAAGATAATGGTCAGGGGTCACGTCTTATCCTTTCATCGGCTCAAATGGTTAGTAAAGATGGAAAAGTAATTGACGGACTGCAACCCATTGACTTCAGCGATACGTTTTACGCCAACTTTCAAAACCTGCCTATCCGTCAACATGTCCGGATTTCGCACAAAGGAGCGGCCGAAGAAGGCGGTAAATTCGACGAACAGGTAGTTTATAAAGGTACCAGGTTCAGTTTTGAAATGGAACTGGCAGGAAATGACAACGACAAAGAATCGTGGGAAAAACTGCTTGCCGAAATCATCAATCCGGTTTTCCGTCTGGGAGGCGGAACCCGAAAAGGATTTGGAGCCATAAAAGTCACTGACTTTAAAAGTGAAGCACTCAGATTAACGGATGAAGAAGATTTAAACCGATATCTTGAAAAAACTTCTGAGTTAGATGATAAATTTTGGGATAATGTTCTCTCTTCCAAATCCTCTCTATTTTCTTCTTCTTCCGGATGGATAAAGTATGAACTTAAACTTACCCCCGACGATTTTTTCCTCTTTGGCTCCGGTTTTGGAAGCGAGGATGGCAGCGCTGATATGAGTTATGTTACTGAAAAAGTGATTGACTGGGAAAGCGGTGAAGGTAAGTTTACCGAAGAAAAAGTGTTGATACCGGCTACTTCGGTTAAAGGAGCGCTGGCTCATCGCACAGCTTTTCATTTTAACAAAGCACAAAAGGTATTTGCCGATAAAATTGAAGAACAGGGTTTTTGCCAGTCCTTAATTCAAAAAGGATATTGGATTCCTGATCATTGTCAAAAATTTAATAGCAATAAAAAGGAGGATGTCCTAAAAATGATTGCAGAAGGTAATCCTGCTGTTCGCACCTTATTTGGATATTCGGCTAACGACGAAGACGGGCAGCGTGGCAATGTCCTCTTTTCAGATATTTTTCTGGCGGATAAGGATAAAAACAAACAAAAATTACTCAACCACGTAGCCATAGATCGTTTTACCGGTGGTGCCATGGACGGAGCATTGTTCAGTGAAGAGGTAACAGCAACCAAAGAACAATTTACCCTGAATATATTTTTGAAAGAAGATGTAAAGGCTGAATACCTGCAAGCTTTTGAATGTGCGCTCAACGACCTGTGCACAGGAATGCTTCCACTTGGTGGTGGCACAATGCGCGGACACGGATGTTTTAACGGAGAATTTTACAAAAATGGAATTAAGCATGAACCAGAACATAAATAAATACAGCTTTTACGATGAGATAAAAACACTAATTGAGCAATCACGTTCAAAAATTTACAGGTCTGTAAATTTTGCCATGGTGCAAACCTACTGGCAAATCGGCAAACGCATTGTAGAGGAAGAGCAGGCTGGTAATGCGCGCGCCGGTTATGGCGAAAACCTGATTGAAATGTTGTCAGAAAGGCTTACTGCCGATTTCGGCAAAGGTTTTTCAAAGCGTAATGTGTTTTACATGAGAAGTTTATATGTAGCTTTCCCAATTGTGCACGCACTGCGTGCACAATTGAACTGGACCCATTACCGTTTGATTCTTCAAATTGATAATAAAAACGAACGTGAGTTTTACCTGAACGAAACAGCCAATGAACATTGGAGCACCCGCCAATTGGAAAGGCAAATCCAGACCAATTATTATCGACGTGTATTGTCAACGAAATCCGAAGTTGAAATATCGGCTAAACAGGAACCTTTTAATCCAGCCGATTTTATAAAAGACCCTTATGTTCTGGAGTTTCTCGACCTGAAACCTTTCACTCCCTATCTGGAAAAGGAACTTGAAAAAGCCATTTTGAACTGTTTACAGGATTTCCTGCTTGAACTTGGTAGAGGATTCTGTTTCGTGGCCCGGCAAAAGCACATTGCCACAGAACAAAACCGGCATTACCATATCGACTTGGTATTTTACAACTACCTGCTGCGCTGCTTTGTGCTCATCGACCTCAAAATCGGAACTCTCAGTGCAGCGGATGTAGGTAAAATGGATATGTATGTGCGTATGTACGAAGACCAGTTTAAACCCAAAGATGATAATCCGACCCTGGGCATTATTTTGTGTTCGCAAAGCGACGAAACCGTAGTTAAGTACTCGCTGCTAAACGACCAGAAACAACTTTTTGCATCGCAATACCGGTTGGTTATCCCTTCCGAAAAAGTGCTGGCAAAAGTGATTGACGACGAAATTCAACATATTAAAAACGAAAACATTTTACAGGAAAAATTGATGCATTATGAAACGAGCATGTAAAATATTTACACCCAAGGTGATGATTAAAATTGCGAGTTCCCCCGATTGTAATCGGGGCAGGCTATATGATACCTTTGAAAATAATTAATTTAATCATATGAAAAATAATAAATTGAAAATAACCGAAATTGACCCGTCTCAAAACTACGCAGGGTATTTGTGGTGGAGCGACAAAACCACTCCAAAAGTATTGAACAATGAACCAATTACTGAATTGCCCAAAGGGAACAATCCGTTTATTATCGAAGGGCAACTTTATGATCGTAAAAACCAAAAATCATACTCCATCCGGTTTGTCGATGGTGATTACCTGATTATATGCTTCGATTTAAAAGAATTGAATGACAAAGTAAAAGACAAGATTGAAAAAGAATATCTCAGCAATCGTCTTGTTGGTGTTTCAAAACTCAGGTTCATCGAATTTTGGCGACCTGCAAAGGACAAACTTTGCGGAAGCAAAATTGGCCAGGAGAAAGATAAGGAGTTTGAAGGTATGGAAGTACTTCAGCCTGTTGAAACCGTTTTTATTGGATTTAATGAATTTAAGGAGGACTAAACTATGACACAATACATAAAAGCGCCTTTTAATTTTGTACCGCTCAACGAAAAAGTATTTTTTCCCGAATGGGCTGGTCAAGTTTCGCACGACATCCCTTTCAGTGATGGTGAAAGTGGCGAAATCGAGCTGGAACTCGAAGCCTTGACGCCTGTGTTCGTGCGTAACGGACATATTCAGGCTGATGCCGAAGCCAAAAACGACGACTATGTTTCCTTCAGTAAAGATGCCGATGGCAACTATTTTATTCCCGGCACCTCAGTTAAAGGTATGATTCGGAATGTGCTGGAGATTATGAGTTTTGGGAAGATGAACCAGATTTCAAATGACCAATATGGTTTTCGTGATCTTCAAAACAATAAAGATTATATGTCTCTTTTTCAGGGAGGAAAAGTCTTGTGTGGGTTTATGAAAAAAATTAACCACAATGAAGTTGAAATTGTGGATCATGGAATTCCTTACCGGATTTCTCAAAAAGAAATTGACAGATATTTTCAAAGTAGCTTGTCTAATTTTTGTTCAACAAAAGATAAGCTGAAAAGAGATTCAGACCGAACTGCTAAAAAAAAGTATGACTTACTTCACTTAAAACAGTTTGAATACCGTTTCCAAGAAGATAACCAAATACATAAACCAAAAGTAGATACGCGAAAGTTTGTAAAATTTAATGTTTCAGGGAGCATAAAAGGTACTATTGTTTTAACCGGGCAACCGAATGTCAGGCAAAAAATATTTAATCGAAAACAAAATAAAACAAAGTGGATTGGGAAATTTTATGAGTTTGTTTTTTCTTTGGATAATAAAGCACAACCAGAAAAAATTCCGATTAGCGATGAAAAGGATTTAAGATTTAAAGACTTTCTCTTTATCCACAAAGATTCATCGGATTGGAAAAATTTTAGAAAAAAACAGTTTGATAACTATGAAGCAATTCCTGTCTTTTTTGTAAAAGATGAATCAGGCAAAATCCTTCATTTTGGATTATCATATTTATATAAAATCCCTTATAAAAAGCGGGTTAAGGATTGCTTATATAATAACCATAAAAAAGATGCCCCTGATTTTGCTGATCTAATCTTTGGCAATCAAAATCTTGGTTTAAAAGGAAGACTGCAGTTTTCACATGCAAAACTACTATCAGGTGTAATTGATGAAAAAATGGAACCTTTAATGGGCAGTCCAAAAGCATCCTATTACCCAATCTATCTGCAGCAAAATTGCACAAATGGATATTTAAATGACAAATTTTATCAAACTTATTCGTCTATAAATCCAATTTTAAGAGGCTGGAAACGCTTTCCATTGCACGACAATGAAACACGAACTTTTCAAACAGATGAAAAACAAAAGAAAAACACTTCTCCTTTTGTTCCGTTGATGAAAGGGAGTAAATTTTCCTTTAGGATCAGATTCCATAATCTTAGACCTGAAGAAATTGGGGGATTATTATTAGCTATTAATTTAAATGAATCGCGTGGTTTTCACTCAATTGGCTTTGCTAAATCATATGGCTTTGGAAAGATTAAGCTAACAATTAAAGATAACAGCGATTTGCACAAATTATCTAGATTCACTAATTCCTTTAAAAAAGCTATCGAAAAAGTTATTCCGGGTTGGGCAAATTCAAACCAGATCTTCGAACTTATTGAAATGTCAAAATCAGCAGGTAATGATAAGAATCTAAATTACATGAATTTATCAGAGTTTGCTGATGCAAAATCTGAGAGTAAGAATTTTGGTAATAAGCTGGTGCTTCCCTACTTCTCTGAATACATAAAAAAGGAAAAATCATATAATCAATCCAGCTATAATAAGCCGCTTGAAATTAAATTGCATTCTCATCAAAAATCAAATCCACCAAAACCAGTAATTCAAGAAAAATTGGATACCGCACCAAAAGTTGAAATCCAGCCAGACTGGAAAAAAGGTACCATAATTAGCAATAAAAAAGTAAAATTACTTGAAATGAATTTGGAAGTTGCAATGGTAATTCCAATAGGGAAAAGAAATATTTTATTTAATATTGGCGATAAGGTTTGGGTTAAAACTAAACAATTAAAGAAAGACGGTACAATTAATCAAGTTGAGTTTATTACAAAAGAATAATCATGCACCACTACCTGGCCCATTTCATCTCTAGCATGTACCTGGCTGCGGCCATGGTGTCAGAATCACGTATTCCATGGAGAACTTTCGACCCCAACTATATGATGGAGTTACAAGAGAGCTCCGAAAAATCAGATTTAAAATACAAATTCGCACTTTTTTTATATCAAAAATGTGTAATATATCACAAAAATGACAGATATGCATATCGAAAGAAATATTCTGAATTTACTTAAAGTATGGAAAAACGACCTTTCCCGAAAGCCGATTGAACTAAAAGATACAAGACATGTGGGCACGGCTTTTATTTTGAAATAAACATCTTTGATATCATAACCAATGGAATCGATACTCGTAAGTATAATTTCAGACCAAACCATACCAAACTTGCTCATCATAAAGGAGTTGACCGGTCAGTACCACAGCCAGCTTTTTATTACGACCGAAAAAATGGAAGAAGCAGGGAAAAGCCTTTGGATTGAAAGGGCAGCTGGAATTGAATCCGGATCAATTAAAAGAATTGTGGTTGACGAGAACAACTGGATCGATATTAATGAAAAATTGGTAAATTTTAATTGGCCTGCAGATTCAAGTTTTCTGGTAAACCTTACCGGTGGAACAAAAGTAATGACGCTGGCGGTATATGAATATTTTTCTGTTCCGGGGAATAAAATTATCTATACTCCAATAGGCCGTAATGCCTATGAAGAACTTTATCCTTCAAAAACAATAAAGGCAGTGCCATTTAGAACCCGCCTCAGTGTTTTTGAATATCTTGCAGCCCATGGTGTACGGATTATTTGTAAAGAATCAGTCAGGAAAACATATAATGAACTGAAAACCATTTTCAAATTGTATAAAACAAAGGGGTATGATATTACCAGGTTAAACAGAGGATATCCTGCTGAATGGAAGAACTATTTCACCGGCGAATGGTTTGAGGAATACTTATATTTCAGGATAAAGAAAGAACTGAATTTAACGGATAATTTTATCTTAATGGGCATAGAGCTCATGCATTTTGACGAAGCCAGAACCAGCGGAAACGATCAGGAACTTGATATCATATGACATTGTATGAATTTAGCCAATCAATTAGGGCATTAAACAGAGAAAAGAAATTTTCTGAAGCGCTGAAATTCTTCAGGGAAAACAAGTCTGCCTTTACCCATGAACAAATAGGCGCGAACAAATATATTGTCAACGAAATGGTTTCAGCTTTAATTGAAACGAATAAACTTGAGGCAATATTTGCTTTTATTGAGCAATACAAGGTTGTTTTGACCTCCAATGATTTTTCTTTTCTGTTAAAAAACCTCAAGGATAAAGCCTCAGTAAATTGGGCTGCTGTAAACAGGTTTTGTGATTTGGTTCAGGTTGAAACTCTTGGTTCAGAATGCAGGAGCATAGAAGTCGAAAGAAAAGGAGTATTGCAAACCATAGAACTTGCTTCAGACAAAGAAAATTGGTATGCCATTAAAACAAAAGCTCTTTATGAAATACGTAATTATCAGGAATGTTTTGAATTGTCAAAACTGGCTCTGGGAACATTCGATAAATTTCACTATTCGAACGATGTTTGGTTTGCACGAAGAATTGCCCTTTCAAAAAAACATTTAGGCAACCTGACTGAAGCTCTCAATGAACTTTTGCTCGTTCTTCGTAAAAAGAAAGAGTGGTTTATACAAACTGAAATTGCTGAGATTTATAAAGAAAAGGGAGATTTTGAAAAGGCTTTCAAATACGCAATGGATGCCATTAACAATTTTGGAGACCTGGAATATAAAGTGGGTTTGCTGGTTTTAATTGGAGAGGTTTTAGGCAAAATGGAAGAAAAGGAATTGTCTTTTAAGCACTTCATGCTATCTAAACTTTTAAGGCAACAGGAAAATTGGGGCATTCCATATGCTTTGGAAATCTCGCTGCAAAATTCAGGGTTTGAACAGTTAAATCCCGATCAATTACCTGCCTTAAAAAATGAACTACTAAACTATTGGAGCCGGTTTAAAAGCCAAAAGCACAAATTAATTAACCAAAACAACCATTACCTAACCGGACGAATTGACAAAATATTGCATAACAACGAAAGGGGGGCTGACGGGTTTATTAAGTATGAAAACAAGTCAGTTTATTTCAAATTAAATCCTTCAAACGAATTGTTAAGCAAACTGAAAATTGGTATGGAAGTAAGGTTTAAAATGCAACCACCTAAAGAAAATGGTAAAAAGGGAATTACCTCATATGTTAAACCCATGAAATACAACTAATTCTATAACGATTAAATCAAAAAATATGGCACGAAAAGTTTTTATCAGTTTTTTAGGAACCAACAACTATTTGCAATGTCATTACAGTATTAATGGTAAAAATTCAATACCTACACGCTTCGTACAAGAGGCTTTAATAAACCATTATTGCATGGAGTGGTCTGAAAATGATGAAATTATAATTTTTGGTACAGATGGCAAGATGGGTTCAATTCAGAAGAATTGGCTCGATAACGGACAGAAAAAAGAATTGGAGAACAAAGAAATCGAAAACAAAGGCTTATATGGAATTTTGAAATCTAAAAACTTAAAAACTAAGATAAATGATATTACCATTATACCCGAAGGATTTTCGGAAGATGAAACCTGGAAAATTTTCAATATTGTTTTTGAAAAGTTACAATATGAAGATGATATAATTTTCGATGTAACTCACGCTTTTCGCTCTATTCCAATTTTTTCTGCTATCCTGCTAAATTATGCAAGATTATTGAAAAACACGAATCTCATTGCTATTCATTACGGAGCTTTTGAAAAACTAGGGCCTGCAACTGAAGTTAAATTGATACCGTTAGAAGAAAGGATAGCTCCTGTTCTGGATTTGATGACATTAGTAAGTTTACAGGATTGGACGGTTGCTGCACATGAATTTATCAATTTTGGTACTGCTGACCGTATAAAAAAGTTAACAGACATTAATATTATTCCAATTTTGAAAGAAACACATGGACAAAATAAGAATGCCAAAAATCTGAGAATCCTTGCAAAAAATCTTTCTGATTTAAGTGAAGACATTAAAACAAACAGAGGAAAAGCAATTATCGCTGGCAAAACTGCAAAAAACATTATTAGTTCTCTTGTTGATTTACAACAGAATATAATTACTCCCCTTAATCCAATTATAGAAAAAATCAAAAATTATGTATCCGGACTGAATCATCAAGAAGATGTAAAAAACATGCTTTATGCTGTAAAATGGTGTATCGAAAAGAATTTGGTACAAGAAGGTTTTACACTTTTACAAGAAGGGATTTTATCATTTTTATTATCCGATGATTATAAAGATGAGAAGAAACGGAATTTTATTTCCGGCTATTTGAACCAATACAAAAGCGGCAAATTTGAAAACACAAGATTTAACCTGTCAATTAAAGAGGTTCTGAATCTTGAAAAAACGTTGTCCGAAAATCCGAAAATTACTGAATGGGCAGATATTTTCAGTCAAATATCCTCTATCAGAAATGATATCAACCATGCAGGTGTACGTCAAAATCCTATAAATGCTAAAGATTTTCAAAACAAATTATGTAACTTATATAAAAACAATACTTCGTTAAAAAATTAAGCGGCAATAGTGCCATAATATATAAGT
>CAZBWK010000027.1:0-8710 GCA_964495655.1 uncultured Prolixibacteraceae bacterium
CTCAAGTGCATACCAGGTGGAATTGACATTAGTTGCTTTAGAATCGTTAATGAACTCTATTCCATGAACACTTAAGAAATATTCCAGACGATGCTCAACTCCTTTAAAATCAGCTAAACTCTCTCTGAGTTTTTCATCCTTTATCTCTAAAATCATACTCGCAATACCTGCTGCCATCGAATTGTAAGTATTATGCTTCCCCTGAAGTGATAAATCCAAAATAAACATGCTGAACTGTTTTTGGTTATAATTAATTATCATTTTGTTCTCAATAACACCTGCACCATATGATGCAGGTTTGTTTAAACTGAAAGGGATAGCAGCAGGCTTTATACTCCTCACTGCCATCTCCCTTTTTATAATTTCATCATCTCCGCAATAAATGAAGAAGTCTAGTTCTGTTTGATTTTGTAAAATCCTGAACTTTGAATTGATATAGTTTTGCAAATCATGCCCGTACCTGTCGAGATGGTCAGGTGTTATATTCATTAATACAGACACATCTGCCCGGAAATCAAACATGCCGTCAAGCTGGAAACTGCTTAGTTCAATAACATAAATATCATAATCATTTTCAGCAACCTGCCATGCGAAGCTTTTACCGACATTACCGGCAAGCCCTGCATTAAGCCCTGCATTTTTTAAAATATGATAAAGCAGAAGGGTTGTAGTTGTTTTACCGTTGCTCCCTGTAATACAAATTGTTCTTGCTTTGTTAAAACGGCCTGCAAATTCAATTTCTGATATAACAGAAGCGCCTGCATCTTTCAGCTTTTTTATAAGAGGTGCACTTTCGGGTATTCCCGGACTTTTTATCACTGTCTTATAAGTCAGCAGCCTGTCTTCTGAATGCCTGCCCTCCTCATATTCAATATTGTATTTTAACAGCACCTCTTTATAGCCGTCTTTTATTGTTCCGTTATCGGATACAAAAACTTCATACCCCTTCTTTTTGGCTAACACTGCAGAGCCAATTCCACTCTCTCCGGCACCTAATATGGCTGTTCTCTTCTCCACTTTACCTGATTTTAAGAGTAACTACAGTGACAACTGCCAGAATGATCCCTACAATCCAGAACCTTGTTACAATTTTAGGTTCGGGTATTCCTTTTTTCTGGTAATGATGATGGATCGGGCTCATCAGAAATACCCTGCGCCCCTCTCCAAACTTGCGTTTTGTATACTTGAACCATGTCACCTGGATCATAACAGAAAGATTTTCAATAAGAAAAATACCACACAAAAGAGGTATAAGTATCTCCTTACGTATTATAACAGAAAAAACAGCCAGTATTCCCCCGAGAGCCAGGCTTCCTGTATCTCCCATAAACACCTGTGCAGGATAAGAGTTATACCAGAGGAAACCGACAGTTGCTCCGGCAAAAGCGGCCACAAAGACTGTAAGTTCACCAACTTTTGGTATATACATTATATTAAGATAATCAGCGTATATAATATTGCCGCTCACATAAGCCAGAATTCCGAGAGTCACCCCGCTGATCGCTGATGTGCCTGCCGCCAGTCCGTCAAGGCCGTCAGTGAGGTTTGCCGCATTTGAAACAGCAGTGATAATAAGCACAATAGCCAGTGCATATACAAACCATTTAAGATTAGATTTATGTTTTCCGGCAAATGATACCAGCCATGCATAATCAAATTCGTTCTCTTTAACAAATGGTATTGTTGTTACAGTAGTTTTTACATCCTCGGTAACGAACTGAAAGCTTTCCCTGCCGGTTACGGGATCAATCACTGTCTCCCTAAGTACCTTTCCGTCGGCCCCTTTGACATGTTGCCGCACTTTTACATCATCACTGAGGAAAAGTGAAACTGCGACAAATATGCCAAGGCTGACCTGTCCTAATATTTTAAACCTGGCAGCCAGGCCGCTCTTATTTTTTAAAAATACCTTAATATAATCATCTATGAATCCTATAAATCCCAAAAAAATTGTAGTAACCAGCATCAGTATAATGTAAATATTGTTGAGGCGGGCAAACAGTAATGTAGGGATTATGATTGCAGACAAAATTATAAGTCCGCCCATAGTCGGTGTACCCTGCTTTTGAGCCTGCTGATCAAGTCCAAGGTCCCTGATCTCTTCCCCTATCTGTTTTGCTTTAAGGATACTTATTATTTTTTTCCCGAAAGCTGTTGATATGATCAGTGAAAGAATAACAGCCGCACCCGACCTGAATGATATGTACTGAAGCATTCCGGTGCCAGGAATATTAGATCCTTCAAGCCATTCATACAAATAATATATCATAAATTACAGTCGTTATTGTTCAATTCCAAAACATTTTTTTATCTCTTCAGCATCATCGAAATGATATCTTACTCCTTTAATCTCCTGATAGTTTTCATGGCCTTTACCGGCAATCAGAATTATGTCACCCGGATTTGCCATCATTACTGCAGTCTTAATAGCCTCTCTCCTGTTTTCTACGGTTACTACTCTATTACTGTATTCAGCATCTATGCCTGCCTCCATATCTTTTATAATTGCTCCAGGCTCCTCAGACCGGGGATTATCTGAAGTAAGGATCACCTTATCGCTTGCCATAAGGGCCTCTTTTGCCATCAGTGACCGCTTCGTCCTGTCACGGTCACCACCCGCTCCAACAACCGTGATAACCTGTTCCCGGCCGGTTCTTATCTCCGTTATTGCATTCAGCACATTTTTCAGGGCATCAGGTGTATGGGCATAATCAACGATCGCGATCTTACCATCCAGACTGCGAATATTTTCAAATCTGCCCTTTACCGGGGTCAGCCTGCTTAGCCCGGTTAATACGACATCTTTATTTTGTTTCAGCATCATTGCCACAGCATAGACAGCCAGCAGGTTGGAAGCATTGAACTTCCCGACGAACCTTGTCCACAGCTCAACATCATCAATCCTCAGCAAAGTACCGTTAAAATGGTTCTCCAACACTTTACATCTGAAATCTGCCATAGACCTGAGCGAATAAGTCTTTATGCCGGCCCTGGTATTCTGAACCATCACCCTCCCGTTTTTGTCATCAATATTGATCAGTGCAAATGCCTCAGGCGGAAGATTGTCGAAAAACCGTTTCTTTGCTTTAATGTATTCAGCAAATGTTTTATGGTAATCGAGGTGGTCGTGGGTTATATTTGTAAATACACCTCCCGAAAACTCAATCCCTGATATTCTGTTTTGCTGTATGGCATGGGAACTGACTTCCATAAAACAATAGCTGCACCCCTCTTTCACCATTCCTGCCATCAGCTTCTGCAGTTTTAATCCGTCTGGAGTGGTATGCGATGCAGGCACAGCTTCCCTGTTAATATTATAAGATATTGTTGATATCAAGCCTGCTTTATATCCCAGCTCAGTAAAAAGTTCGTACAGTAAAGTTGCTATGCTTGTTTTCCCGTTTGTGCCTGTAACACCGATGACTTTCATCTTTTTTGAAGGAAATCCGTAAAAAGCAGAGGCCAGTTCACCTGCAATCCGCCCCGGGTCGGCCACTTTAATGTAAGTAACCTCCCTGACTGGTTCATCAGGAAAATATTCACAAAAAACTGCGTTAGCTCCAGCCGCGACAGCAGATGAAATAAATTTATGCCCGTCGACATGTATACCCGGACATGCTATAAATGCATAGCCGTCACCAACTCTCCTCGAATCCGATTCAACTGAGGCTATTTCCTGGTCATCAGGCCCTCTCAGTTCAATATATTCGATATTTTCAAGCAATTCGATCAGTCTCATCTTATCCCAGCTTTACATATATATAGGAACCACGAACAACCTTCGATCCGGGTTCCTGCGATTGTGTTTTTACTTTTCCTGTTCCCTGCAGTCTGACTCTCAGACCGGCTTTCTCAAGCATAAATACGGCTTCACTGGGGCCCATGCCCCTAACATCTGGCACCTTGTCACCAGGTGAGTTTCCGGCGCTTTGATTATTCCCCTTCTCATCTTTTAGATCAGGGAATGAGGGAAGAGCCGGCAAACTTTTTATATTCAGCTCATCAGCTATCCGGTAAATATTTTCAGGATTACCCTTTTTAATTTCCGGAAGAGAGTATTTTTCCTCATCAGCATCCTGTTCCTGTTCTTTATTATATAGCTGACGTGAGGCAAACACTCTTTCTGCTATCTCACTGAACACAGGCCCGGCAACAGAGCCTCCGTAATAAAGTCCGCCGCGGGGATTATTAACAGTAATAATTAAGGAATAGTGAGGATCATCGGCAGGGAAATAGCCCACAAATGAGGCCAGGTACATACCTTTCTGGTAACCTCCTTCTCCCACAGCAATCTGCGCTGTTCCGGTCTTGCCGGCAATCTTAAACCATTCATTACGGAGCGACCTGCCGGTACCGTTTTCGCAAACACCCTCAAGCATTTTCTTTGCTTTGCCAAGTGTCTCTTTCGAAACGATCATCGGGTTCAGAACCTCGGTTTTTATCTGCCTGACCAATACTCCGTTATCTCTTATCTCCCTGACAAGACGGGGTTTAACCATGCAACCGTCATTAGCTACAGCATTATAAAAGGTCAGTACCTGCAGGGGAGTCATTTTCATCTCATAGCCGTACGACATCCATGCTAAGGTAGTTCCCCACCAGTCACTATCGCCGGGATATTTAAAAAATGGTTTTCCTTCTCCCTGTATCTCAAGTCCTAATGGTTTATTAAGCCCGAAGTTATATATACGGTTAACGTAATCTCTCGGATTTTTTTCGTAACACGAGGTAATTATCCTGGCCACACCAACATTTGAAGATTTTTCAAATATCTGTTTAACTGTCATCTCTCCATGACCGCCATACCGGTAATCACTGTCATATATGGTACGTCCTTTATACTTCCATACTCCGTTGCCGGTATTGAAAACAGTACTTGTATCAATCAGTCCGTCTTCCATGGCTGCCATCAGGGAAACGAGCTTAAAGGTGGAGCCAGGCTCGTAGCAGCCGGCATGTCCCAGAGCATAATTATAATTCTCGATGTAGACTCCGCTCTCTTTCCCAAGGTTGCTGATAGCTTTTATCTCTCCTGTCTTAACCTCCATAAGTATAGCTGTACCCCAGTCGGCCGAAGTTGTCTGAAGCTGTTTCATCAGAGCGCTTTCTGCTATATCCTGAAGCTTAAGGTCTATGGTGGTGATTACATCCATTCCGTTTTGAGGTTCAATCTCAATACGTGTGATCCATCTTCCTGACAAGTTTTCCCGGTAACTAATTCCGTCAACTCCTTTAAGATACTGTTCATAAGCTCCTTCCAAACCGGTATAACCGATATGGCCGTGCACTCCTCCGTATGCACCTTTATTAAGGTCTCCTATTGTACGAAGAGCAAGAGTGCCCAGGGGATTGACGCGCTTGTTTTCCTGTTCAATTAACATACCTCCTCCGAACCTGCCTCTCCGGAGGATAGGAAATTTTTTTATTTTCTGCAGCTCCTGGTAATCAACCTTCCTTGGGGTAAGCATAAACCCACGGTTCCCGCTTTTGTAAGCCTCATTCAGTCTTCGCATATATTCTGATTTAGGAGCATCCCTGAAAAAACCGGCCAGATAATGTGCCAGGGAATCATTTTCATCTTTAAATACCCTTTTAACCCCCTCTGCTGCCAGGTCAATCCTGACATAATACCCAGGTACCGAGGTAGCCAGAACGCTCCCGTCGTCGGCACAGATATTACCCCGGTTTGGCCTGACAATAACAGTATTTTCCTCAAGGTTTTTAGCAATCTGTTCCCACCGTTCATTTTTAATTTTCTGAACAGAAATCATTTTAAGTATCACTACTAATCCAAAGAGAAGCAGAAAAAAATAAATGATAGCTATGCGAGATACAATTGCTTTTCTTATATCCACTTTTTATCTGTTTTTCTTTACGATAATTTTCTCAGGAGGCCTTTTGGGTTCTTCCAGTCCAAGGCCTGCTTTTTCAACTTTTTCAACTACTTCAGACGGCCTGCTGGCATCCATCAGTTTTGCCGACATGGTAATAGATTCAGCCCGCAGTTCATCCAGGGTGTCCTGTAAAACCTCAATTTGCCTTATTGTTCTTTCTGACCAGTTACGGTTTGTGATCAGCGCCAGCGCGAACAACGCCAGCAGACCAATAAAAGGCAACTGCCTGGTAAACCTCTCATCGGTCAGGATAGTCCCGCCTAAAAAGGACTTCATCCCTGCCTTCATCCTGGTATTTTTTGATTTATCTGTCATCTTAAATTTTTTCAGCAATTCTTAATTTTGCGCTACGGGCTCTCTTATTGATATCGGTCTCTGTTTTATCCGGAACGATAACTTTCCTGTTAATCAGGCGAAACGGACTGTGTCTGTTTCCATAAAAGTCCTTTTCGATACTGCCCTCAAAATTTCCCGACTTCATAAAATTCTTACACAGCCGGTCTTCAAGGCTGTGATAAGTGATCACCACCAGCCTGCCTCCCGGCCTGAGCAGGTCGAGCGAAGAGATTAAAAATTCCTTTAATGCTCCAATCTCATCATTGACCTCGATCCGCAATGCCTGGAATACCTTTGCCAGGTATTTATTTGATAATGCCGCAGTAGCACATTTAAGGGCAATCTCTTTAAGTTGTCCGGTAGTTATTACAGGTTTATCACTGCGATATTTAATGATCTCTGTCACCAGCCGGCCGGAATTCTTGATTTCTCCATATTCTCTGAAGATATTGCTCAGCTCTCCCTCTGTGTAATTGTTTATGATATAAACAGCGTCGACAGCGCTGTTCAGGTTCATTCTCATATCAAGCCTGTCGTCAAACCTGAATGAAAATCCTCTGTCAGGCACATCAAAATCGTGAGATGAAACACCCAGGTCAGCCATGATGGCATCTACTTCGTCAATACCATAATAGCGGAGAAAATTTTTTATATATCTGAAATTGTGCCTGATAAAGACCAGCCTTTTATCATCAACCAAATTGGCGACAGAATCCCTGTCCTGATCAAATGCAAATAGTATCCCGTTTCCTATTTTTTCGAGTATCAGGCGTGAGTGGCCACCTCCACCGTAAGTAGCATCAACCACCCTTGCGCCGGGAAACAATCCAAGTCCTTCGACAGACTGATCCGGCATCACCGGTATGTGATATACATCCTTCATTATTCGGCATTGTTTCTTTTTCTCTTCTGCTTAAACCTTTCGGCAAAAGTTGATTTATCCATCCTCCGATTCTCATACTGCTCTGTATCCCATATCCTGATTGATAATCCCATACCAATCAAACGTACACTCTTTTGCAATTTTCCATATCCCAGATAATCAACCGGAATATTAATGCGCCCGTTGGCTGCCATTCCCACCTTTATGAAATTCTCATAAAAAAACTGCAGAAAGGAGTCATCCTCCTCGTCAAACGGATCCAGGGTACTTTTAAATGCCGCAACCCGGTCTTTCCAATACCTCTCGGGATAAATATCAAGACATTCCCTGAACAGGTTCCTCTCGATTATCAGAGGCTCCTGAACAAGATCACCCATCTCTTTTTTAAAGGCCGACGGTAAAACTATACGACCTTTGTCGTCAATGGTAGCATGATATGTTCCCGTAAATTCTGTCATTTCCCGCATACAGAATAATTAACAATGTAAAAGTAAGTAATTATTCCAAAATATTCCACTTTATTCCACTTTATTCCACAAGACTACATAGTCAGTCATTGTTAAAAAAGTGTTGATGACCTGTTAAAAACATCGTTACAAAAATTTGCTTTTTAAAACAAAAACCTGATTATCAAAAATATAATAACAACAAGACAACTTACTAACAACGGTTAATAACTAATAAAAAGTTTATAAAAAGAGATGAGTTTAGCATAAAAAGTAAATTTTTTATTGATCAATAACTTATATTTTTTTAATTAACTGAAAAACAACTTAATAAAATTTTAAATTTGTCTAAAAAGGGCGCGAAGCTCATTTTTAGACCCAACCCGGAGATTAATAAAAAGAGTTATTAATAATTTTTATTTTTATTATAATTTTGTTGTCAAATAAACATACAGATGCAGGCAGAGAGAAATTCGCATGGTACTTTCAAACCAATTGATGTAAGGGAGGTTTTTGCATCAAAGAGTCCCGGTTTATCCAGGTTGATTCCCGGCTTTGTTTACCGTTATATAACCAGGATAATGCATATTGATTATATTAACGACCTGTTAAGCAGACAGGGCCATTTAGAGGGGATCTCTTTTGTGGAGCAGGTAATTAAGGAGTTTAACGTAAAGGAGCATGTTTACGGACTTGAGAACATTCCTGCTTCGGGAAGGTTTATTTTTGCAAGCAATCACCCTTTGGGCGGTTTTGACGGCATGCTGCTCATGAAGACAGTATATAAAAAACTGGGGAAAGTAAAATTCCTGACAAATGATATTCTCCTCAACATTCCACAGTTCAGGTCTGTTTTTGTGCCGGTCAACAAACACGGCGGTCACAGCAGGGAAGCTGCCCTACTGCTGGATGAGGCCTACAGGTCGGATGACCAGATACTGATATTTCCTTCCGGATTGGCATCAAGGAAGACAGGAGGAAAGATAGAAGACCTGGAATGGAAAAAGCATTTTATCTCAAAGGCTATCCGCTATAAACGTGACATAATACCTGTCTTTGTAGCCGGAAGAAACTCTGACCGGTTCTATCGTCTGGCAAAAATCAGAAAATTCCTTAAGATTAAATGGAACCTTGAAATGTTTTTTCTGCCG
>CAZBWK010000027.1:8720-34579 GCA_964495655.1 uncultured Prolixibacteraceae bacterium
GCCGGATGAAACAATGAGACACAGAAATACAGATGTACACTTATACTTTGGTAAACCTGTAAGCTACAAAAACTTAGATAAATCAAAAACTCACAGTGAATGGGCAGCATGGCTGAAAGAACAGACTTACAGCCTTCCCGGTATTTTCAAAGTAACAAATTATTAAAAGATAGTTAAAGCATTCTGACTCTATTTTATTAATTTTGTAGCCCTTAATTTATAAAAGATTATATGAAAGAGATTATAGCAGCTCTTCCAAAAGAAGCAATAATTGCTGAACTAACCCCCGAAAAGCTATTGAGAAAAACAAATAAAGGAGGAAATGAAATTTATGTGGTGACCTGCTCAGATTCTCCTTCATTAATGCATGAAATTGGCAGGCTGAGGGAAATTTCATTCCGCGATGCCGGAGGTGGTACCGGCAAGGAGACGGATATCGATTCTTACGACACTTCAAATTATCCATATAAACAATTGATAGTATGGGATCCCGACGAGCAGGAAATACTTGGAGGCTACCGGTATATCCGGTGTGCCGAAGCGCACAGAAATGAAGATGGTGAATATGAAATGGCTACATCAAGACTTTTTCATTTTTCACAAAAATTCATTGATGAGTACCTTCCCCATACAATGGAACTGGGCCGTTCATTTGTTCAACCTGCATACCAGTCAAGTAAAAAAGGATCGAAAGCTCTCTTCGCCCTCGATAATCTATGGGACGGACTGGGAGCATTAACGGTGCATCATCCGGAAGTCAAGTACTTTTTTGGAAAAGTCACTATGTACTCACACTTTCATGATGAAGCCCGTAACCTGATACAATACTTTTTCAGAATGTATTTTGGAGACAAAGAGGGACTGGTATATCCCAAAAAACCGGTGAATTTTGATATTGATGAAAAAAAGATGAAATCAATTTTTTCCGGTGATTCATATAGCGAAAATTACAGGATCCTGATACAGTCAGTAAGGGATTACGGAGAGAATGTACCTCCTCTGTTTAATGCTTATATGAATCTTTCCCCTTCAATGAAAACCTTTGGCACTGTAATAAATGAAAAGTTTGGAAACGTTCTGGAAACCGCTATTATAGTAACAATAAAAGATATCTACGAAGCCAAACGCGACAGACATATAGAAACTTATCTGAAGGATAAAGAGAACGGCGAGTGGGAAACTCCTGAATAGTTCTGATAATAAATATTACCTTTTATTTCAGAGGAACGGCATATTGCTTTACATCTTCTCCGGTGATTTGTTTGTCACACAAGATGATAAGCCTTTCAATCAGGTTTCTGAATTCTCTTACGTTTCCTGTCCAGTTGATCTTTTTCAGTTCTTCGATAGCGCTGTCGGTTATTGGCTTTTCAGACATACCATATTCATTACATATCTGCTTAATAAAATATGCAGCCAGCAGAGGTAAGTCATCAAGACGCTCATTAAGATCGGGTACATGGATTATAATCACACTAAGCCTGTGATAAAGGTCTTCCCTGAACCTGTTTTCCTGAATTTCCCTGGAAATATTCTTATTAGTTGCTGTAACAACCCGCACATCCACTTTTATATGTTTGTCGCCGCCAACTCTTGAAATTACATTTTCCTGGAGGGCCCTTAACACTTTTGCCTGCGCCGAAAGACTCATATCTCCGATCTCATCCAGAAATAGTGTTCCTCCGTTTGCTTGTTCAAATTTTCCTATCCTCTGCTTCACTGCCGAAGTAAATGAACCCTTCTCATGTCCAAACAGTTCACTTTCAATCAATTCTGATGGTATGGCAGCACAGTTAACCTCTACAAACGGACCTTTAGCCCTGTGGCTCATGTCATGAATCCTCCGGGCTACCAACTCTTTGCCTGTCCCGTTAGACCCTGTTATCAGCACTCTTGCCTCAGTAGGTGCAACCCTGTCGGCCATCTCAATAACATCTTTTATAGCCTTAGACTCCCCTACGATCTCATACTTTTTACTGACTTTATTTTTCAACCGTCTTGTTTCACTCACAAGTGTTGATTTGTCCATTGCATTACGGATAGTTATCAGCAGCCGGTTTAAATCAAGTGGTTTTTCAATGAAATCATAAGCTCCTTTTTTAATCGATTCCACTGCCGTGTCAATGTTGCCGTGTCCTGAGATCATGACCACCGGAGTATCCGGATTATTATCCGATAAGTGATCAAGTACCTCAATACCGTCCATACCGGGCATTTTTATATCACAAAGAATAATATCATATTCAGAATGCTTGGCCTTTTCAACTCCCTCTTTCCCGTCTTCTGCCAGATCTACCTCATATTTCTCATATTCAAGAATATCCTTCAAAGTATTCCGGATACTGCGCTCATCGTCAATTACCAATATTTTAGACATATTTATCCGTTTTGTTAAAACACAAAAGTAATATTTACGAGCTTAACAAAATAATTTCCAGGCAAATTAAAAAGCCGGAATAAATCATCTTTCAATTCCGGCTGAATTAAAATGTAATTACACTACTGATAACCGGGAATGACATTTCAGTCCCGGCATCAGTGTAATCTCCCCTCTCAATTCTGTCTCTCTTATGTGAATATAATCTGTGTGCCTTCTCCGCCCGACATTGAATACAGCTCGCCTACGGTAATAATATCCTTAACATGTTCGCTGAAATCTTCTTTTGTCAGTTTAAACATATCTGCAGCAAGCTTACATGCATAAATCTCTCCTCCTCCTGCTGTTATCATGTCGAGGAATTCATCAACAGGAGGCACATCCAACCTGTCCATCTCCTTCTTCATCATTGCCGACACTCCCGCCTCTACTCCCGGTATAGCTCCTAACAATGTCGGGAAGGGTAATCCTCCCGGCATCCTCAATGCAGGATTACCCACAGTTGAAGTATGAAGTTTGTTCATATACTTTTTTGTAATAGCGTCAAGACCGAAAAAAGTAAAGAACAATTTAGCTTCGATCCCCTCCATAACAGCTCCGTTAGCCATTATTAAAGCTGCGTAAACATCTTCAATAGTACCCTTGGCACAAATTATCATCACCTTTTTTAAAGGTGTCTCTTTTGTTACTTCTGACATAATATAAAAATTTAATTACACACAACTTGCCGGTTTCGGGATACCGGCATATTTAGAAGATAATTTCAGGGGACCACCAGGGAATAATGAATACAATCCTTTGATATCCACAATACCTGATTTACCGACTTTTCTGATACTCAGCGGTGTCCCTGCCTTGTATTCTTTTCTGAGGTATTCGAGCACCTCAAAATGTTTTTCAGACAATTCAATGCCATCCTCTTTTGCCATTTCGGTTGCTACCTCTTTTGACCAATCTTCAGGATTGGCAAGGTAACCCTCATCTGTTACCTCAATTTGTTTTCCTGCATAATTTTTTTGTACCATAATTATTATTTTTTATAATTTGTGTCTGTTGCCAGGGCTTTCAGAAAGGTCATCATAAAGCCCATTGCATATTTCATTTCCGGTTTGTTTATCTCTCTTATCACTTTAAACAGTGAATACTCGGGTATCTTTTCAGAATTAATGTTTTTGAATGCTTTCACTCCTTTGTCAATTGCCCCCAACACCTCGTGTGAGGTTGCCGTCTTCAGGGCCTCAAAGTACCCCCTCTTCTCAAACTCATCCAGCTTTTTTGAAAAATCAATGACCACCTCATTGAAAATAGGGGCTGCATCGATTAGCAGGTCATTCATGCTTTCAAATATCTCAAGGAACCTGTTCATATTTTCAATATTCCTCAGAATCCTCAGGATCAAACATTTTACCTGATCAGGGTCAATTTCTATCATCCGGTTATCCAGTTCTTCAACCGCAGTGTCGTAAAAATCTTTCCCGACGATTGACAGATCGGAAACCAGATCCTCCAGCTGGTTGGTCTTCAGCCTTTGCTGGTTTACATAGTCAAGCAGCAGATCAACCTTGGCATTCAGTTCCGCTACCTGTAATTTTAATTCTTTATCTTCCATTTTCAGACTCCTTTAAATCAGACTACATTCCTTTTTCCTGCCATTGTCATCAATGGCTCGACTGGCAGCTCCTTACCCTTTAATAAAATATGCCAGTAAATCCACCGGAACAATATTTTCCCATAATGGTTGATCTTGGTATTTTTCAGCAATCCGAACGGACCTATTCCCGGTAACGGGAAGGTCCCGGGCAGAGGCTCTGTCTCATAATTGAAATCAATAAGAGCGCCTTTCCCTCCGCCGGTCTCAATATAGCAATTGGCATGACCGTCAAATTTAGCCACCAGCGGACGTCCTTCAATTGCATTCATGAGATTCTCAAAAAGTATTTCTGCAGCAAAATGGGCAACAGATCCGGCTTTTGAAGTAGGGATATTTGAAGCATCGCCAAGCACAAAAATATTCTCATATTGATCTGACTGCAGGGTCTCCCTGTTAACCGGAACGAAATTCATATCATCACCAAGTCCGCTGCGCTCAATCATCTTATCTCCCATATTCAGGGGGACTATTGTCAGCAGATCGAAAGAGATCTCCTGCTCGTCGTAGGAAACAAGCTTTTTCGAATCATTGTCAATTTTCTCAATATAAAAATCCGGTACAACTTTAATGTTCTTCTCCTCTAAAAGCTCAGAAAGCATCTTTGTTGCAACCGGCTTTGTAAAGGCTCCTGCCATCGGAGTTACATAAGTGATGTCAACCTTGTCGCGGATCCCTTTTTTTGTAAAATAATCATCAGCAAGAAATACGAACTCAAGCGGTGCAACAGGACATTTAAAAGGAATTTCAGTGATAGCCATTACCAGCCTGCCCCCTTCCCAGCCTTTAATGAAATTCCTCAGAGCGGTTGCTCCTTCAATGGTATAAAAATCAAATATCTCCTTATACCATAATTTCTCCTTTAATCCGGGTGTCTCTTCAGGATATGTCTTTGTGCCTGTTGCTATTATAAGGTAATCATAATTCAGGATTTTCCCACCCTCAAGAATCACAGAATTATTTTCGGCATCAACCTTATCTATTCCTGAATAAATTACCTCCACACCGGCTGGCATAAAATCAGATTTTGGCTTTATTACATCCTCACGGTTGTAAATGCCAAACGGAATAAATAAAAATCCAGGCTGGTAATAATGCATTTTATCACTGTCTGTTATGGTAATCTTCCACTCCTCTTTATCAAGCGCCTTACGAAGCTTGTTTGCTATCATAGTCCCTGCAGTCCCCGCTCCTAATATTACAATTCGTTTCATTCGTTTAAAATTTTATAATCACTAATTTATTTGAATAGTTTTTCTCCTTTAGTCCTCACTCTTTTAATAAAGCAACAAAAAGTCCGAGGAAAAAAAACTGCTAAAAATCATTTTATTGCAACAAATAAACAAATGAAATATCTGATAAGTTGAAGATCAGGATATGATAATTATCACACGGTAATAAATATCATATCTTTTTGGTATTTTAGAGGACCAATTGAGACAGTTGCTTATGGAAAGTTCAGAAAAAAGATGTGATTGTGACCAGTGCCGGCTGAAAACACTCTTTTTTTCACATATAGGTTCTGATGAACTGTCAGATATATGTGAAATAAAAAGAGAGGAGAGTTTTACTGCCGGTGAAAACATCATAAAAGAAGGGGAGCTGATTAACAAGTTTATATATATGAAAGAAGGACTCGTAAAACTTTCAAAAAGAACGAACTATTCAAGGGAACAGATTTTAAGTTTTTCCAAACCTTTCGATTTTGTAAGCCTGTTAAGCGTATTTTCTTCTGACAGATATAAATATTCGGTTACTGCACTTCAAAACACAACGGTATGCACTATTGACCTGCAGGTAGTAAAAAGATACGCGCAACAGAATGCTATGTTTTCGATGGACCTGATGTCACGAATAAGTGAAGTAACAGACAGGATAATCCTCGATAACCTCGAGATAAAAAGAAAAAATCTCAAGGGCCGGGTAGCACACCTGTTACTCTATTTTTCAAATACGATTTTCAGCAGCCCGGAATTTGAATTACCGGTTTCAAGGAGAGAGATAGCCGACTATATAGGTATGACCACCGAGAATGTTATCCGGGCGTTATCAGAATTCCGTAAGGATAAAATAATCAAAATATACGGGAAAGACATACTGATCATTGATATGAAAAGACTGAAAACAATTTCAGAACTGGGATAAGATTACCATCAAAAATAAAAATTTAATAAATCCCGAAAATAACTTCCTTGGCGTGTCTGTCCGCTTCGGGATCAATTGAATTTAACTTTATCAGAACTCCCATTTGAGCTTCCCTCCAAACATACGGGGCATTCCGGGCCGGACTGCAGGAATCCCGAAAAGGCCGCCCATGTAACCTGCTCCTGCAAAATATTTCTGTTCCAAAATATTTTTTCCATATATACTCAGGGTCATTTTTGGATTCAAAAGTTTCAGTCCGGCATTCAGGTTTAACAATCCGTAACTGTTCTGTGACAATCCCGAAGTATTATTTTCAGTAAACCAGTAACCGGATTTGCCGGAATACCAGGGTGTAATAAATATCCTCACAGATTTTGAAATATCAGCTTTTGCATTTATCCCCGCCGAATAACTGTGTTCGGGCGCATATGCAAACCTGTTGCCTGCATAAACAAAATTTCGGGAGTTCACATCTGTTGAATCGAACTGTGAAAACATCCACGAATAATCAGCAAATACCTCCAAGCCCTTAATTAAGGCTGTCTTTATGCCGGTTTCTGCGCCATAGGATAGTGCCCTGCCCGTTCCGTCAAGTAGTCCGTCACCTGCTGAACCCCGCCATATAACAGTCTGTAAATTTTCGTGCATCCGGTAAAATCCTGTTGCATTCCAGAAAATCCTTCCTGCAAGTGAAAATTTCCATCCTGCTTCCAGGCTGTTTATTTTTTCGCCCGCAAGTACCTGCTGTCTGCTGTCCCATCTGATTTGAAGAAGATCCGGCTTTTTAGCGTGAGATGCATTTATAAAAAAATTAAATTTTTCATTCCATCGATATGTCAGTCCGGCCTGGCCTGTAATGATCAAATTTTTATTGTTAACGTCCTGCTTTTCTGAAGGTTTGAATATCAAATTTGGATACGAACCGGTATAATTACCCAATGATGAGGAAGAGCCGTCAATAAAAGCAGCCTCATGCTGCAACTTTAAAATATCATAAGCTGCCCTGACACCTCCCGTAAAAAATACTTTCCGGGTAAGCTGGTGGGTAAAATGCAAAAAAGCCTGCAGGTACATGGCTTTTCTTTCCATGTAATAGTTTTCCTGACGATCACCGGTCAATGTTATATTTCGTAAGGGTTCATGATCAAGCGGTAGCGGATTAACAGGGAAGCGGTTATCCGGCGGCATCAAAAAATTATCAGGGTGATCAATAATATCCATTATCAGCTTGTCGTTTGAGGCCGTTTGATTTGAATCACGGTTACCAGACCATTGGTAACTTACACCAAAAGATCCGTTAGTGCGGCTCTTACGTGAAAAATTATATCTCAGCTCCTGATAGAAAATTTTAAAATCCCTCTGATCTTCCATACTTAAAGCAGGGAGTGAAGTACCGTCTGCATCAAAAATATCTGAGGTGCTGCTTTTCCTGAAAGAACTTACTGAAGTCCAGTATTTATTTTCAGTCCGGAAAATACGATACTTTACCGATGCATCCACAGATTCCTGCTGAAATCCGTGATCTCCGGTTCCGTCTAAAGAGGCAATATAGTCAAAAAGCCCTCCCTCATTGTCCGATATCCAGGGATTGATAAATGCCAAACCCGGCTGGTCATTTTTAATATAATTAGCTGAAATATTTACTTTATGGTTATAAAAAGGGAGCAGTTCAAGAGATAACCTCGCCCCTGTAAAATTGACACCATCTAATCTTCCTCCGGGACTATTTTCCACAAAGCCATTTCTGTTTCTGTAAGTACCGGCAGCCCTTAGAAAAATCCTGTCTTCAAGAACCGGCACATTTACTGCCCCCTCAATCTCTTTATTGGAAAAATTACCTCCCCCGGCAGTCACATAACCGGTGAATTTATCCTCCGGTTTTTTAGTAACCAGGTTCACCGCCCCACCGGTTGCATTGTTACCATAGAGGGCATTCTGAGGGCCTTTGACCAGTTCAACTCTCTCTATATCAAAAAAAGCGGTTGAAAATCCCGAGTGATAATTAACCGGCACATCATCAATTAAAATTGCAACTGAAGGAGACACCTCCGGGAATCCTGAATGACCTGATGAACCATTGATGTTAAGTCCCATACTGCCGGCTCCTGCATAATCGAAAATCACTCCCGGAATGAAATCAGCGATCCCCCGAATGTCTGTAACATTTAATAATTCAACAAATGAACCGGAAACAGATGTCACGGCAGCCGGAACATCCTGTATATGCTGTATCCTTTTTTGTGTTCCCAGGGGAAGGGGGTCAATATATGCCTGATCCAGGTCAAGTGCAACATAATGAGTATTTTGTCCCACTGTCATGACATAGTCGATCGTTTTTGTGCGGAATCCTGTGTAAGAAAATTTAATTCTTACCATTTCTGCCGGCAGGTTGGTCAAAATAAACAGGCCATCTTCATTTGTATGAACTTTTCTTTTCAGACCTTCGATCTCTACACTCACTCCCGGCAGAGGATTTCTGTAGATATCCCTGACCCTTCCCCTGAAAACAACCTCGGGAAGATTTTCAGACACCTTTTCCACATTACGGTACTTCCTTTTTACACGGTCTCTTGTTTTCGGCTGGGCTGATAATCCTGTAATAACGGAGATAATCAGAAATATCGTAAATACAGTTCTCATTGTTAATCTTTATCTCCTGTATTTAACGAAAAAAATTAAAATTTATTTGTTATTGGTGACAACCTGAATTAATTATGGCTGTGCTTTGCAAAGAGTATGCAAAAAACATCAATAAAAATAAGTGTAAGTAACTAAACCAGACCCTGTGCTATCATTGCATTGGCTACTTTTACAAAACCGGCAATATTAGCTCCCTTAACGTAATTAATAAAGCCATCGCGCTCTCTGCCGTGGGTAACACACATATTATGAATATCACTCATAATAGTTTTCAATTTTGTATCCACCTCCTCACGTGTCCATGAAAGCCTCATGCTGTTTTGGGTCATTTCAAGTCCTGATACAGCAACACCACCGGCGTTTGCTGCTTTCCCGGGGGCAAACAAGATCTTAGCATCCAAAAATTTATGCTCTGCTTCATAGGTTGATGGCATGTTTGCGCCTTCAGCAACTGCAATACATCCGTTTTTAAGCAACATATCTGCCTCTCCGCTATTGATCTCATTCTGTGTGGCACACGGCAGTGCAACATCACATTCTATACCCCACGGACGTTTATTCTCATAATAAGGCACTCCATATTTTTCAGCATACTCATAAATACGTCCCCTGTAAACATTCTTCAGAAGCTTAACAAATTCAAGTTTTTCATAGTCAATGCCGTCCTTGTCGTAGACAGTACCATTTGAATCTGACAGGCTCACCGGCCTGCCTCCAAGATCCAGGACTTTCTCTACAGCAAATTGTGCTACATTGCCTGATCCGGATATTGTTACTGTCTTGCCTTTTATGCTGTCGCCCCTGGTGTTGAGCATCTCTTCTGCAAAATATACTGCTCCGTATCCGGTTGCTTCCGGCCTGATCAAAGAGCCTCCCCATCCTATTCCTTTACCTGTAAGCACTCCGCTAAATTCATTTCGTAACCTTTTATACTGACCGAACATAAAACCTATCTCACGTCCGCCAACTCCTATATCGCCGGCAGGAATATCGGTATAGGGACCTATGTGCCTTGATAACTCAGTCATAAAACTCTGACAAAAATTCATTACTTCATTGTCAGATTTATTTTTCGGATCAAAATCAGAGCCTCCCTTTGCTCCACCCATGGGGAGTGAAGTTAAACTGTTCTTAAGTACCTGTTCAAAAGCAAGAAATTTATAGATACTGAGGTTTACCGAAGGATGAAACCGCAATCCACCTTTATATGGTCCTATGGCACTGTTCATTTCTACCCTGTACCCTCTGTTGATATGAATATTACCGCTGTCGTCAGTCCAGGGTACCCTGAAAATGATTACCCTCTCGGGCTCCGTCATTCTCTCCAGTATCTTCAACTGATTATACCGTGGATTCCTAAGCATAAACTCCGACAAAGTTTCTACTACTTCAAGAACTGCCTGGTGAAACTCAACTTCTCCCGGGTTTCTGGATATCACACAGGCCATAAAATCTTCAGTATACTGTTTTGGATCTTTCATTCGTTTCATATTCACATATGTTTGATTGATACCTTTTATCACTATGATTCTGAAATTTGTTTGATATTTGAATTAAACATCAACACTGCTATAGAAAATTAAGTATCAGATACAAATGTATAATAAATAAAACCCTGCTGTCAAAAAGAGCAAAAAGACTACTTACAAATAACATTTTTTTAATTTTTTGACTTTATTTCAAACATATTTTAATTTTTATATCTGGGGGAGATCCACAAACAATTCTGAATCTTATGCAATCAGGTTCAGATTACAGTTAAACCTCAACGGAATACCAGCCGACAACACATGAAGAGGAGCTGGCTGAATTTTGCAATTATCTATGGATAAATATATGTATTTAGGAAAATATTCTTATTTTTAAAAGATATAATAAAACTTAACATTATGGCAACAAAAATTTCAGAAATTGAAGGTATTGGACCTGTTTACTCAGAAAAACTTTCTGGTGCAGGAGTAAACACGGTGGAAAGCTTACTTGAAGTAGGAGCAACTAAGTCAGGCAGAAAAAAGCTTGCAGCGGATTCAGGTATTGATGAAGCAAAAATATTGGACTGGGTCAACATGGCTGACCTATTCCGGATCAAAGGTATAGGACCACAGTTTGCAGAGCTTCTGAAAGCTTCCGGCGTCGATACAGTGAAGGAACTTAAAAACCGTAACGCCGATAATTTGTATGCAAAACTTGTAGAAGTTCAGGCCGAGAAAAAAATCACCCGCACAGTTCCGGCCTTAAGCCAGGTTACTGACTTTATTGAACAGGCAAAATCGCTTAATCCGATTATCACCTATTAATAATCATTAACCAAAAAAGAAGCGCTCCTTAAAGCGCTTTTTTTTTGATCTGATTTTTAGTCCATACCTATAATGATTTTTTATCTTTGCGCCTTTATAACAGGATTTTCAAGTAATATTATAAAGATGGAGTACAATTTCCCGGAAATAGAACCCAGATGGCAGAAGTACTGGGATAAAAATAAAACATTTAAGACAACAGACGATTTCACAAAACCAAAATACTATATCCTTGATATGTTCCCCTATCCATCAGGAGCAGGACTCCATGTCGGCCACCCTGAAGGTTATACTGCAACAGACATAATCAGCCGGTATAAAAGGATGAAGGGTTATAATGTACTGCACCCTATGGGATACGACGCTTTTGGACTTCCCGCCGAGCAATATGCCATGCAAACCGGTACCCATCCCGCTGTGACAACAAATATCAACTGTGATAATTTCCGGAGGCAGATTAAGTCAATCGGACTCAGTTATGACTGGGACCGTGAAATAAATACAACAGACCCGCATTACTTTAAATGGACTCAATGGATTTTTAAAAAATTATACAATACGTGGTTCGATGAAACTTTGAATAAAGGACGTCCTGTTTCAGAGCTGACAATACCCGATGAAATTAAAAGAGGGGGAAACGATGCCATTAACCGGTATATCGCCGGCAGGAGACTGGCTTATTATGATAATGCACAGGTGTGGTGGTGCGAATCCTGCAAAACCGTTTGTGCAAATGAAGAGGTTCTTACTGATGGATCACATGAAAAATGCGGACACCCTGTTATAAGGAAAAATCTCAAACAGTGGTTGCTGAGAATACCTCTTTATGCAGAGCGCCTGCTAGAGGGACTGGAAGATCTTGACTGGCCTGCCGGTATTATCGACATGCAAAAAAACTGGATTGGAAAATCCACAGGTGCTGAAATCGACTTCTCAATTGAGGGACTTGACAAAAAATTACGGGTTTATACTACAAGGCCCGATACTCTTTTTGGCGCTACATATATGGTAATTGCACCTGAGCATGAGCTGGCTGGTGAAATCACTATGCCTGAAATGAAAAAGGTGGTGGATGAATATATCCGGAAAGCGGCGCTTAAATCAGACCTCGACCGTACAGACCTCGCCAAAGAAAAGACTGGTGTTTTCACCGGACGATATGCCGTAAATCCTGTTAATAATAAACTAATTCCGGTATGGATCGCCGATTATGTCCTTATGGGCTACGGGACCGGAGCTATCATGGCTGTGCCTTCACACGACACACGAGACTTTGAATTTGCACAGGAATTCAATATGCCGATAGTTTGTATTCTTGATCCAAAGGAGACTACAGATCGTGAAGAGATCCTGCAGGGAATGAAATGCTGGACTGAAGATGGTGAATATATAAATTCCTCATGTAAGGAAACGGGCCTGAACATAAACGGATTAAACAAAAATGAAGGGATCCGGAAAACTATCGAATGGCTTGAATCCAATAATATGGGCAGGGCAACTGTTAACTATAAAATGCGTGACTGGCTTTTCAGTCGCCAGAGATACTGGGGTGAACCGTTCCCTGTAATTCACTGGGAGGACGGAGAAGTAACCATTCTTGATGATGAGGAGCTGCCTCTGCTGCTTCCTGACCTTGAAAAATATACCCCCGGTGAATCAGGAGAATCACCACTTGCAAATGCAACTGAATGGGTGCAGGTGACTGACAAAAATGGACGCAGAGGTCGTCGTGAAACGAACACAATGCCCCAGTGGGCGGGCTCATGCTGGTATTATCTCAGATATATTGATCCGCATAATGAACAGATGATATTCAACCCTGAAAAAGAAAAATACTGGATGCCGGTTGACCTCTACATAGGGGGAGCCGAACATGCAGTGTTGCACCTTCTTTACTCAAGATTCTGGCATAAAGTTCTTTACGACCTTGGGATTGCCTCTACTGATGAACCTTTTAAAAAATTATTCAACCAGGGAATGATCCTGGCATATGCCTATGAAACTGCTACAGGTGCAAAAGTTACATCAGACCTGGTTGAAGAACGTGATGGTAAATTTTTTCACTTACAGACGGGAGAGGAACTTAAACAAATAGTGGCTAAAATGTCTAAGTCACTTAAGAATGTAGTAAACCCTGACGATATAATTGAACGCTACGGAGCTGACTCACTGCGCCTTTATGAAATGTTTATGGGGCCTCTCGATGAACGTAAACCATGGTCGGAGACAGGGGTAAAAGGGGTCTTTAATTTCCTGAACCGTGTCTTCAGGTTCTTTGGCGACACAGACAATATCACATCCGAAAAGGAGAGTGATGAAATTTCCAAATTGGTACACCAGACAATTAAAAAGATAAGTTCCGATATTGAAAACCTGAAATTCAACACTGCTATCTCTGCCCTGATGGTGCTGAATAATAGTGCTATGAAACAGGGAAGTGTATCAAAGGAGAGCGCTGAAATATTTGTGAAACTGCTTTCTCCTTTTGCACCTCACCTGAGCGAAGAGCTCTGGTCTCTTTACGGACATGATGATACTGTTGCTTACGAGCCCTGGCCGGAGGCAGACGAAAGCCTGCTGCAGGAAGACATTTTTGAATACCCTGTTTCATTTAACGGAAAAATGCGATTTAAAGTTGTACTTCCGCTCGACATGGATCCTGAGGAGATTAAAAAGAGGGTATTGTCAGATACAAGAGCAGAAAAATGGCTCGCTGGAAAAACTTTGCGCAAATTTATCTTTGTACCAAAAAAGATTATTAATATTGCTGTAAGTTAAAGTTACGGTATCGGCTGAATCTACCCTCAAATAATTTATGTATTTTGTTTGGCCCTTATCTTTAATTTCTGTCCTATCGACAATCTGGAGCGGTGACTTAGGTTATTAAGTTTTAAAATATCATCAGGCGATATACCGGCATACCTTCCGGCAATTTCCCATATAGTATCACCATTTTTAACAGTATAATATTCGTAGTCCGGATCCAGTTTTTCAGGTTCAGGTTTTTTACCCGAAGCACTATCTGCTGTTTTCCCGATCATAGCCTGTTTCTGGGCAAATGTCATTGTATTTACTTTCTCATATCTCTCCTTCTGATCCTCTGAAACATAAATGACAAGCTTTTGTCCTGCCCTGATAAGGTTACGATGTATGTTATTCCAGTACCTCAGGTCGGCAGTACGAACATTGAACCACGATGAAATAAATCCTAAATTGTCGCCCGACTTAATTGTATATAGAATCTTCGCTTTCCCTTCCACATCAGCGGGAACAAAGCCTGATGCAGAGAGAGTGGCAGGATTAGCCAGGGTGTTGTCAGGAAAGTATTTATTACGTTCATAAGCATAAATAAGAGTATCTTTTGATATAAATTCTAAAATTTTTGATTCAGGCAAAATAAGAGGATAGGGCTTATCTGTTGTAGCAGGTATGACATCACGCCTGTACATCGGATTTAAAGACCTTAGCTGCTCTTTTTCAATATTTAGCGAGGAAGATACCTGGTCGAAATGCAGATACTTATTTATCATTATGGTGTCGGTGATAAATGGCACATCAGGCAATAAGGGCATAAGGTTATGTTCTTTATAATAATTCATGACATAAGAAGCGGCAATGAATGCGGGTACAAATTCGCGTGTTTCGCGTGGCAGATAATAGTATATATCCCAGTAATTAATTTTGTTTCCGGACCGGCTGACAGCCCGGTTAACATTGCCCGGACCGCAATTATATGCTGCAATTGCAAGATGCCAGTCACCATAAACATCATATAACTGTCGTAAATATCTGACCGCCGCTTCAGTTGACTTCAAAGGATCATTTCTCTCATCAACGAAACTGGTAATTTCAAGTTTAAACTGCCTGCCTGTCTGATACATAAACTGCCATAATCCGTTAGCCCCGGCACGTGAACGGGCTTTGGGATTTAGCGCTGACTCGATTACAGGAAGATATTTGAGCTCAAGAGGCATTTCGTGTTTATCAAGAGCTTCTTCAAAAACAGGAAAATAATAAGCTGAAAGCCCCAGCATCATCTCTACCAGATTACGCTTCTTTTCAGTATACATGCGGATAAAATTTTTCACCAGCTTATTATATGACAAGGGTATTACCTGCTGTATTGCCTGCAAACGTTCTATATAAACAGAATCGGGCAGGTCAGTCGGATAATTGCCTGCAACCATTAAGGAAGTTGTGTGAAACAAATGTTTTATATACCAGGTATTTGCCAGACTGTCCATTTTATCAATAAAGATCTGAGCAGGGTTCTCATCAGGTAACTCCGCATTCTCAGAGGACAGTGTATCGATAATTGATAATGTGTCGGCAACTAAGATTGAATCACTTACAATAATTGAGGCAGTATCGTATACCAATTTTTCAGCTTCTGTTCCGTCAAAATTTACCACAACAGAACCGGAATTTTCCACTACCTGTGCAGCCAGTCCGGAATACATAAAAACCTGAAGTGCCGGTATTAATAATACTAAAAATCTTTTTCGCATAAATCAAAAGTTAAAAATGAAATTTACACAGTAAAAATAATCATTGTTCAGGTTAACCATCTTAGGGCTCCATTTCATAGTAAGGTCGTCACTTATATCAAAATCAAACAGATGAGCATCTACACTTGCATCAATTATATTTAAACCGTAGAATCCTATTATACTTATTATCAATAAATCCCTGTTTCTTCGATAATAATCCTGCCTCTTAATAAGTCCGTCCTTAAAATTTTCAAAATGGGTAGGATTATTCAGGTCATAATATTTAATCGCTTCTATCTTTTCATACAGGTTTGTCTCAGGATCCTGATCAACCAGGTGACGGTAAGCTGTTTTATTGAACTGATATTTATCATTATTCCAGCCAATATAGTACCCGATTGTACCAAAACCCATATATATCACAGGGATTTTCCAGTATTTTTTATTATACGCCTGACCCAGACCCGGTAAAATAGCAGAATATATTGTAGCCTTCTTAGGTGAATGCACCTCCTCAGGAACAGTGTCTGCAACCAGCAGGGAATCCGGTTCTTGCGGCCCGGCATGAAGGTCAAATACCATTAACGCCGCCAGAATCAGCAAGATGCTATTTGTAAAAAAAATCCTAAAACTCACACATTCAAATTTTGCTTAAAAATAAGAGTTTCACTCTACAGAATAATTGACCCGGATGAGTTATTTTCTATTTTCAATAATTTTAACAATTCTTTCCAGATCCTGGCCTGATTTGAATGGTATAATAATTTTCCCTTTGCCTTTTTCGTTTACCATTAATCTGATCCCTCTTCCAAGCAATTCGCCCAGCTGGCCTTTGTATGTTCTGAACTGTTCAGACAGTTCATTTTTTCTCTGCTTCTCCTCTTTTCTCTGGTCGTTCTGAGCCAGGTTCCTGACGATCTCTTCCACTTTACGGACAGAGTAATCATTTTCGATTGTCTCCCTGCAAATCATTTCCTGGATATCCTCATCATGGATGTTTATTATTGCTCTGGCATGGCCCATTGTTATCTCTTTATCTCTCAAAGATTTCTGAACAATAGCCGGAAGCTTCAGGAGCCTGAGGTAATTAGCAATGGTTGAACGGTTTTTCCCCACCCTGCCGCTAAGATCCTCTTGTGTGTAATCACACTCATCAAGCAGACGCTGATAACTCAGAGCTATTTCAATAGGATCAAGATCCTCCCTCTGGATATTTTCTACCAGGGCCATTTCAAGCATACCATCATCCTTAGCCTCACGGATAAATGCAGGAATGGATTCCAGTCCTGCTTTCTGAGCTGCCCTGCACCGTCTTTCACCAACAATTATCTGGTAGCGGTCTTCTCCTGTTTTTCTTAATGTTACAGGTTGAATCAATCCTATTTCATTAATTGAAACAGCAAGTTCTTCCAGTGCCTCCTCATCAAAATAGGATCTTGGCTGAAAAGGGTTGGCCTCGATCTGATCCAGCCTTACCTCACTGATCCTTGCCTGTTTGATCTTTTCGGCATCATCTATAAGCGCCCCTAATCCTCTTCCGAGTGCATTTCTTTTTACCATGGCCAATTTTGTTAAATAATTACTTTTTTATCCAGGGTCATCTTTGTCATTTTATTCCTCTGCAATATCTCCCTCGCAAGGTTCATATGGTTAATAGCCCCCTTTGAACTTGCATCATACAACACCACGGGCTTCCCGTAACTGGGCGATTCACTCAACTTCACATTACGCTGGATAACTGTTTCAAAAACCATGTCCTGAAAATGACGCCTTACCTCCTCAAAAACCTGATTGGAAAGATTCAGGCGGGAATCAAACATGGTCAGCAAAAAACCTTCTATCTCAAGCGCCGGGTTAAGTCTGTTTTGAATTATCTTGACAGTATTCAATAATTTTCCCAGTCCTTCAAGAGCAAAATATTCGCATTGAACAGGAATTATGACAGAGTCAGAGGCTGTTAATGCATTTACCGTGATCAGACCCAGCGACGGAGAGCAATCAATGAATATAAAGTCATAATTCTCTTTGAGCCGGATAATTGTATTCCTCAATACTTTTTCGCGATTAGGAAGATTTAACATCTCAATCTCAGCGCCTACCAGGTCAATATGAGACGGAATTATATCCAGGTTGTCGATCTCTGTTCTCAAAATGACTTTTTCTGGTTCTATCCCGTCGACAATACACTCGTAAATACTGGATTGCACATTTCTTACATCAAATCCGAAACCAGATGTGGCGTTTGCCTGAGGATCGGCATCAATTACCAAAACCTTTTGTTCCAGAACAGCAAGGCTCGCTGCAAGATTGATAGCAGTTGTTGTCTTCCCTACTCCGCCTTTCTGGTTTGCAAGTGATATAATTTTTCCCATCTATACCTTTATTTAAATTATTTAATTCCAGGCTTCAAATTTAATAAAATAGCCTAAACAAGTCCTTACTTTTTTTATTCAGTTGATAAAATTGGATAACTATGCAGGATCAACATCAATGGCTATTATACAGTTACTGTTTTCAACACTGCTTTTTACATCCGCTATCGACTGCAGTATGGTCTCTTTAGCTTGCAGGAGAGATCTTTGGGGTCCGATTTTTAACCATATCTCGTTTAAATACAGTAACTGAACCCGGCCGACAAGCGGAAATGCGGGCCCCAGGACAATAAAAGGAAACCTTTCTTTCAGTAAAGATGACAATTGTCTCGCTGCCCGGTTAACTGTTTCTGGCTTTTTATGTTTTATAGTTATTTTTATCAGCCTCGAATATGGAGGGTATCTGAATAGTTTCCGTTCTTCCATTTGCAAATTGAAAACCGATTTAAAGTCTTGTTGACTGATGAGGGTGATCAGCGGATGATCAGGTTGTGACGTCTGCACTACTACCTTTCCCCTGCTGTGTTTTCTTCCTGCCCGCCCGCTGACCTGAGCAATAAGCTGATATGCTCTCTCATGGGCGCGAAAATCGGGAAAATTAATCAGATTGTCCGCATCTATTATCCCTGCCAGACTTACATGCTCAAAATCCAATCCTTTTGTCACCATCTGTGTGCCTATCAACAAATCTATCCTGCCCCTGGCAAAATCATTGACTATTACATTAAATGAGTGTTTTTTTCTCGTTGTGTCATAATCGATACGACCTGTCTTTATTTCCGGAAACAACTGCATTAACTCTTCTTCAATCTTCTCTGTCCCGGTACCCCTGGTTTTAACTTCAACAGAACCACATTGATGACACTCACCCGGTAAAGGTATACTGTATCCGCAGTAGTGGCATTTAAGGTGATGGTCAAATTTATGATATGTAAGGCTGACATCACAATTGATACATTTTGGGATCCATCCACAATCAAAGCACTGAATAAAGGGTGAATACCCTCGCCTGTTCTGAAAAAGAATTACCTGTTTGTTTTTTTCAAACGCTTCCTTCATCAAATGGTAGAGTTCCGGTGTAAGCATTGATTTCATCTGTCTCCTTTTACTGGCTTTCCGGATATCCGCAATGATAATTTCAGGCAATTCCAGGTTGGAGTACCTGGCCAGGAGGGTTACCAGCTTATACTTGCCCGTCAGGGCATTGAAGTATGACTCATAAGAGGGAGTTGCCGAACCCAGCAAAACATTAGCATTATTCTGGCCTCCAAGTATGACTGCCATATCCCTGGCATTATACCGTGGGGCAGGATCAAACTGCTTAAAGGAGTTCTCATGTTCTTCATCAACAATGACCAATCCCAGATTTGAAAAGGGGAGAAATAAAGATGACCTTGTACCCAATATGATCTGATATTCTTCGTTAACCCCCGGTTTGAAACTGAGCACCTTCCTCCATATTTCCACCCGCTCATGACTATTATAGCGTGAATGATAAACACCTGTCTTATTCCCAAAAGCATTCTTAAGCCGGTCAATGATCTGGGTTGTCAGAACAATTTCAGGTACCAGGTATAGCACCTGCCTGCCTGACCTTACAACCTCCTCAATAAGATGAATGTATATTTCAGTTTTCCCGCTTGCAGTAACCCCGTGAATAAGAACCACCTTTTTTTGGTCAAACCCTCTCCTGATATCTTTGATTGCCTCTGCCTGATCATCGCTTAAAAAATTGATCCCTGCCTGTTGGACTCCATTATAGCTTTCAAGTCTGGACACCTCTTTTTTAAATTCAATTAAAATACCCTTTTTTATCAGGCCCTTTAATACTGCAGCAGAAAAGTCACTACCCTCTGATAACTCTTTCTTACTGATATACGGCCTCCTTTCTTTTTCGAAAAGACCTGTTTTGTCACAATAGTGAACCATCAGTGCCTGCTGCTTTTTCGAACGCCCGAGAGAATCGATCAGGGAATTTATTTTCTTTTCATTCTTGAAACCGGGATTTAACTTTAAGAATGTTAAAGCTTTGGGTTTATATTTTGATGAAATATCCTCCTCTATCCTTATTATTCCCCTTTCCAGCAAATTATTCAAGGCCTTATATGAAAACTTATCTCCCAGTTTTTTCTGTAAGTTATGAAGAGACATAATCCCTTGCTCTGCAATATCGGCAATCAGATACTCCTTCCCGGTAAGTTTGCTCTCTTCTCTGTTCCCTGTTAAAAGTACCTTTGACCTGCTCTCCAGGATCAGACCGGGAGGAAAGGCAGCTCTGAAAATATCTCCAAGCGTGCAGCAATAATAGTGAGCCATCCACTTCCACAACTTCAGATTTTCAGGGAACAACAATGGTTTATCATCAAGAATATGTATAATATCTTTTATCTCAATCCCGGGTGGTGGAGATTCTGTAAAGGAAAGTACCAGAGCCGAAAAAAACTTTTTCCTTCCAAACTGTACAATAACTCTCTGTCCGGGAACTACTTTCCCTGTCAGCTCCCCGGGTATTCTGTATGTATAGGTATCTTGAAGTGATAACGGCAATATTACATCTGCAAATAACCGGGGCATATAACTCAATTTAACTTTTCTAAAACTAACTAATTCCTTAAAAATAATAATCTGCCGCTACTTTCCGAAAGTATTCTTAACAAAAAATGCAACTTCTTTCATCAACCATTCAGGAGTTGAGGTTGCACCTGAAATTCCAACAGTTATTACCTCTTCAAACCATGATGGGTCAATATCATCTGTTCCGGAAATATAATATGAAGCAGGATTGACCTCACGGCAGACGGAAAAAAGATATTTGCCGTTTGAACTCTTGGCACCGGCTACAAAAAGGAAAAGATCAAAATTTTTCGCGAACTCTTTCAGCTGCGGTACCCTGTTGGCAACCTGCCGGCAAATGGTATCTTTTACCTCAAGCTTTATGCCTGGCTTCATGTTTTTCTTTATAATGCCTGCAATGTGCCTGAATTCATCAACCCTCATTGTAGTTTGTGAATAGAGGCAAACCGGCCGTGAGTAATCTATTTTGTTTAAATCCTCAACTCTCTCGATGATCAATCCGTTGTTCCTGATCTGCCCGTTTAGTGCAACAACCTCTGCATGGCCCTTTTTCCCATAAATAACCAACTGTCCTTTTTTGAGTAAATATTTTTTATACGAAGCTTTCACTTTTTTCTGCAGACTTAATACAACCGGACAGGTTGCATCGATCAGTTTAATATTATTTTGCCTGGCATATTTGTATGTCTCAGGGGGCTGGCCATGAGCCCTGACAAGCACTGTTTCGTCATTCAGCCGATGATACTCCTTTTCTGATATTGTTCGGAGACCTGCCTTTTCAAGTCTTGCAACCTCCATACTGTTGTGAACAATATCTCCCAGACAATATAATGTTTCCTTATTTTTCAACTCCGTTTCAGCATGTTTAATCGCTTTTATCACACCAAAACAAAATCCTGAATAACTGTCAATTTCAACCTTTATCATTTATTTCAGATATTATTTTTTTATATCTCAACCGTTCTCATCAACGAATGATAACAGATTAATCAATGTACTTCAGACAATTTTATCCGCCCTGTCTCCTTGCACCTTCTGATGAAGACTGTTCCCGGTCAGGCAGTTCTGAGTTTAATCAATAAAACTCTATCCTGTTATCTCCTTGACCTTAATGAGCGCCCATTCCAGCTGTTCCTTCCTGGTTAAAAAGCTGTTATCCAAGACAATAGCATCATCAGCTTTTTTAAGCGGACTGGTTTTCCTTTCAGAATCAATTGTATCTCTTTCATTTACATTTTTCAATATCCCGTTAAAATCAACAACATCACCCTTCTCTTTTAACTCCAGATAGCGGCGCTGAGCCCTGATCTCCGGAGATGCTGTCATAAAAATTTTCAATTCTGCATCGGGAAACACAACTGTCCCGATATCCCTGCCATCCATTACAATCCCTTTGCTTTTACCATTTTCGCGCTGCTGCTTTACCATTTCTTCACGAACCTCCGGAATTGTGCTGACAGGGCTGACATGCTGCGATACCTCCAGACGTCTTATTTTATCTTCAACATTTTCACCATTCAGAAATGTAACATTCTTTTCGTTTATGCTATCCCATTTAAAACTGATCCTGATATCCCTCAATCCTGAAATAATTTTTTCTGTGTCGGCGCCATCATTATTTATCCAGCCATTACGAATGGCATATAGTGTTACTGCCCTGTACATGGCGCCACTGTCAATATAAGTATATCCTAAATTCCTTGCTAAAGACTTAGCCAGTGTGCTTTTGCCGCACGACGAGTGTCCGTCGATTGCAATTATAATTTTTTTTCTGTCCATTGCATTAAAGGTTTATACAAAGATAAAGGATTTTTTAAATCAGATGTATTTGTCTTTATTATAAAAGGTCATTCAGGTTAACTGCAAGTGAAAAAAGATTTGATGAGCCTGCCAGATGAAAACGGGATGAAGCAAAATCAAACCTGAACCGTTTAAGTTTTAATCCAAAGCCCATAGATAATCCAACCGTTGACAGCTTGTCTTCATACTTTAGCTCCTGTCTGCGCTGATAATTATAACCGGCCCGCAGAATAAAATTTTCTGAGGGGAGTATTTCAACGCCAAATACTGCATGACGCATGATCTGTTTGGCAAAATTTTCATCTCGCTCATGGATACCATCGGGAGTAAATTCCCTCTCTCCTTCGTATCCGGCAAGTTTCCAATGATTAAGATGCTGCATAGTCAGAGAAAAAATGACCGGAGCATGTTTCAGGCGCGTGCTTATGCCAGCCTGTAAATCGAAAGGCACAGGTTCGCGGTTTCCATCCTGATAATATGTGGTTATCTGGCCTCCAACATTACGTAATGCCACTGCAACACTTGTCAGGCTGTCGCGAAACCCGTAAAAAAGTCCCATATCTGCAACAATCCCGAATGAACGGTAACTTTCGAACACTGAAAACACAGGCTTTAAATTAACTCCATAACCAATTCGTTTATACTTATTTGAATAGATCATGTTAAGTGCATACTCAGCAGCAGTAAAGGTCAGTCCGGTAAGTTCGCCGGTACCTGTGGCTTCTTTAAAATTACCATAATTGATATAATGCATTCCAAAAGCCACATTGCCGATATTGTCGAGCGACCTTGCATAAGAAGCATAACCATAGTTTATATCGATGAAATAGTTTATATAATTGACCAATAATGAATTATGCATGCCTTTATGCAATAAAGCCGGATTGTGAAAGGGGAGGTTAAGATCTGCAGTATCTGATATTGCGACCTGCGTTCCACCGAGGGCTGCCACACGGGCTGAATTGGTCAACTCGAGGAACTGGTATGTAGATTCTCCTCCAATCTGTGACCATCCGCAATAAGCGGAAAACAAAAAATAAATTAAGAGGTAAATATGCCGTTTCATTCGCTCTGTTATATCCACTAAAACGCTAAAGATATTGAAATATTACCCGATAAAAGGCGGAGTGTTGCCATGTTTTTTCAATATTTTTTCAATTCGCTGAAAATCTCAAAAGCCACCGGACAAATTTCGCAATTTTTATGTAAGAGATCAAGTATCCGGACAATTCGTTTTCGATTGATATGTGATAATCCCTGCATGCTTTGTGCCGGTTCCAGCGGGTTTGGCAGTTTATATCCCTATCACAAAGTCTGAGCTTCTATGACATTCTGCTTTGGTGATTTTTTTACACCTGTCTGAGCTAAAAACAAACCTGAAATTACAATAGCAATTCCCAGTACCTTCTGGATACCAAGACTTTCGTTAAGGATTACGAACGACAAGACAGCAACAAAAACAGGAATAAGGTTTACAAAAGTATTTGAACGGTTAACCCCGATCTTGCGTATGCTTTGCGTAAAAAACACAAATGCAAGGGTGGAGGCAAAAACAGCGAGTAAAATGATCGCCCTGAACGCGCGGGGATGGAATGGAGTGAGTATAAAATCGTTAAGATCAACTGCAATCCATATAGGCAAAAAGAGTAAGATCCCGATCATGTTCTGATATGCGATGATGGTTACAGTATTATATCTTGCCACGACCTTCCTCAGTACAACAGAATATGCAATCGCTCCAAACACAGCAATAAATTCGAGTCCCACACCTAATGGTGAAGCATCGAATCTGAAGGATGAGTCGAGCACTACAAATGCAACTCCCAGAAATGAAAAAGCGAATCCAAGAGCATTCTTCAATGTGACTTTTTCCCTGAAGAAATACCATGCTGCAAGTGGCGATAATAGTGGAATTGTTGCTACTATAACTGAAGCAGTGGTAGGTGACACATACAACAACCCGTAACTTTCCCCGAGAAAATATATAAATGGTTCAAAAAATGCCATCAAACAAAAAAGAGCAAAATCTTTTCCTGATGGTTTTTGCAATCTCTTAAATATCAGTGCAATAAGAATAATAAGAGAGACGGAAATTATAAGCCTGAACAAGACCACTGTTATTGGTTTATAGGCAAGATAAGCTATCTTAAACCAAACAAAGGAAAAGCTCCAGAAAAACGCAGCTCCCAGTGCCGATCCGTAAGCAACAAAATCCTTATTTTTCATTATCAAAAAAACAGCCAGTAAAAATAGTCTTTTAAGTTAAATTTCAGACACTATTTCCTGAAGATGAAAAATTCAGATTTTTGTCAGTCATGTGATAAATCACATAAACAACTATTGCCAGAGAGATGCCGAAAATATTGGCGCTCAGATCGTAAGGTAAATCAACATCCGAAACGATTAAAACCAGGGTTGCTGTTCCTCCCCCGATCATAGACCAAAAAGCTCCGCCTGCACTTCTGTTTTTAAGAAAAATGCCGGCCAGTACAGGAATGAACAGACCTGACACCATAAATGCATAAGAATGAAGCATTAGCTCAAGTACATTAGGCACCTTCCATGCCAGTAATAAAGCAATACTTCCCAGAATTAATGTTGCTATCTGAGAGAGCAATAAAATTTTACCTGACTTATGTTTTTTAAATATATCAGTTATCAAATTCCCCGAAGCGGCCATAAGGCAGCTGTCTGCTGTAGACATAATAGCAGAGAAATATGCCGACAGAATCAGGCCGGTCAGTCCTGCAGGAAGAATATTTCGCAGCAATAGCGGCAAACCCATTTCAGGATCTAAAGATTCTCCCGAACCTATAATACCGTTTTCAAATGCAACCCGTGCAAAAAGGCCCAGTATCACACCGGTAAAGGCCATCAGCGGATATTCAAACAACCCGGCTATAAACCACGCCTTTTGTGCTCTTTTTTTATCACCCGAAGCATAAATACGCTGATAAAGGGTCATTCCGATGAACCAAATAGGCACGATGGTAATAAACCAGTTAACCAATTGGCTCCATGATATTGACGTCAGACTAAAAAAATCGGGGTCAAGTGTACTGACAAGGGCTTTATAGCCCCCTACACCGGCATAGCAAACAGGCAACCCGACAAATACCAGTCCTCCCATCAGTAACATCCACTGGAAGGTATCGGTATATATTACTGCTTTGATACCCCCTGCAGAAGTATAAATTACAGCAATCACTCCCATAATGATAAGGGCATGTTGAATTGATATGCCTGGGAATGTGGCAGATGCAAGTTTTGCTCCGGCAAGTATCTGGGAGCTGGTAAATCCAAGGTAGCCTATAGCTGAAATGATCCCTGCTATCAGAGCTACCCTGCCGTCAAACAATTGATTTAAAAACTGGGGGAAGGATAAAAATTTATGCTTCTGTGCCATTTTTGACACCTTGGGAATCAGCAGTACTGCACTTAACCATGCGCCAACAAGTCCTGTAAAAAGCAGCCAGGTTCCCGACAAGCCCATAATGAAACCCAGTCCGCCAAGAC
>CAZBWK010000027.1:34589-38364 GCA_964495655.1 uncultured Prolixibacteraceae bacterium
CTCCGCCCACATCAGTTGCAACAACCGACAAACCGATATGAAAAGAGCTCATTTTTCGCCCTCCGACAAAATAATCATCGGCAGAACTGTTTTTCCGCATGAAATAGAATCCAATACCCAGCATTCCGACCAGGTATAAACCAAATATTACATAATCAATCCAGTGCATAAATCGAATTAGCTAACCCTATGGTATCATGCTGTCAGGTACATCTTTGCCACTTTCATACAACAAAAACCGTTTGCAGTTATTCCATCCTTTAGGCCCCCTGTTGCAAAAAACATTTCTGACAAGGAAAATGGGTTTTTTGACGTTATTATTTTCATTTTTATATACTGAACAGTCTTTTGCATACTTACAGAGTTTCCCTAAATGCATATTAAATATTTTTATAAAAAATGTTCATACTTTCAATGCTACCCGATATGTTTGTATTATTTACAAGGGTTCCTGTGTATTGGTATCCTGCGTTAATAAATGTTTTATTCATCCCGGGTTCTTTTAGCCTTGCTATGGTATAAAGAGTTTTCACACCTGCCAATTGCATTGCATTCTCCATCATTAACAGCAGATGCCCGGCAAGCTTTCTTCCCCTGTACCGGGGCAGAACTGCAAAATCGGTCATCTCTGCATTTTTTTCTTCCATATCTGTTTCAGCTGTTGATACCGCAATCAGCTTATTCTCATCTTTGACTCCGAAATACCGCGAATGGTTATTTTCCATTGTTTGCATAATATATGCAGGGTCATCGACAGGAAAAGGATATGAGTGAAAAACCTGCATGAAAACTTCCGAAATGGCTTGTGCATCTTCACGCTGAAGAGCAAGAGAATCAAAGCCGTTATTATTGCTTACTGTAACATTCGGGTTACTTTTATCATTACCAAGTAATTCCATAAACCTCCTTAACTCGGCTTTTTCTGGCAACTCCCTCTTTTCATCAAAAAACTTAGATGCCAGGATACAGTCCTCCTTCCCGCCAAAAAAGCCCGGAATAAACGCTTCTACCCTGAAGCCTTGTGAAATAAAAGATGGTAATTGATATGGCCGTATCTTCCCGAAAATCTTTGTATACCCTCTCTCCCGGGCCAGTAAATCAAGTTTCGGGATAAGATTTTCGACATCAGAACTATCTGTTTTAAGCAAATAGATGCGATTATTCAACTTCCCATGCTGAATTAAAGAACCTTCAAATATTTCAATAGTATCCCTATTCATTGTCTCTTCTTTCGTGTCTCGCGTTATTGTTTGGAATAAGAGAAATAGTTCTATCAGTATCTGAAAGCAACTTTTCAATTCCGATAGATTTTAATTCATCCGGTTCCTCCAGTTTCAACTCAAGATTACAGTTTTCGCAATCCCTGTCGCAAAACTTCGATTCATAACTTTCAGGTTCAGTATATGTTGTAATTATTCCTTCATAATTACGCAGTATAACTTTATTGGTTGACCACGATATGATATAATTAGGCATTAACGGGATCTTTCCACCTCCTCCTGGAGCATCAACAACATAAGTAGGAACAGCAAATCCGGAGGTATGGCCAATCAGACTTTCCATTATCTCTATCCCTTTGCCGATAGGTGTCCTGAAATGAGACAATCCTTCCGACAGATCACACTGATACAGATAGTAGGGGCGAACACGATTCCTGACCAACTTATGCACCAGACTTTTCATTATCCTGGGACAATCATTTACATCAGCCAGAAGAACAGACTGATTGCCAAGAGGAAATCCGGCATCAGCAAGTTTGGCAAGCGCCTCCTTTGAGGAAGAAGTTATCTCCCGTGGATGATTAAAGTGTGTATTTATCCACACCGGCTGATATTTCTTCAGAACTTCAACCAGTTCATCTGTAATACGATATGGCAAAACCACAGGCATTCTTGTTCCTATTCTGATCACTTCAACATGGGGAATTGCTCTTATCTCAGACAGTATCCAGTCAAGATAGCTGTCAGACAGCATAAATGGATCACCTCCCGAAAGCAGCACATCACGGACACCCGGAGTGTTCCTTATATATTCAATTCCCTTTTTAAGTTGTTTCTTACCAGGGATAGAATCTACATCCCCTACTTTTCTTTTCCGTGTACAATGCCTGCAATACATTGAACAAATATTACTTACATGAAATAAAACCCTGTCGGGGTACCTGTGTGTAATACCCTCTACCGGACTATCTAAATCTTCTGAAAGAGGATCTTTCATATCAGTCTTCAGAACTGTCAGCTCATTTACATTTGCAAAAGCCTGCCTGAAAACCGGATCATACCGATAATTATCAGTATCTATCAGCGACAGATAATAAGGAGTTATCGATAACGGAAATATCTGCAATGTTTTTTCAAGGTCAGCTTTCTCTGCCGGAGGAATGGTAATACCGGTAAGAAGCTCAAATTTTTCAATCGTTTTAATTGAATTTTTTAATTGCCATTTCCAATCTTTCCAGTTAGATATATTATTTTCTGGTCCGATTCTCCTGGCTATCTCTTTTTGAATATCATTAAATATGTCCATAATAATTGTTTCTATACGAACAAAAATAGTAAAAAATAATGACTCTGTTAACTTTTAAGACAATACAACACCTTATCAAAAAAATACTAATCGCTCGTAATCAACTAATTACTATTTTATTATCTTTTCATTGTATACAGAGTTAACAAAGAGTTAATTTGATTTGCTTTTTATAGGAATTATTTCGGATTCAGGCTATTGTGATCAATAAACACCTCGTCTGATGCGACTGAAGGAAAGGCCTCTATGTCATTAATATCAAGAAGATTGACAAGCAATTCAAGGCTTTCAAAGATCTGCATTACAGTTTGATCGTCCAGCTTGTTAATCTTTTCCGATAATGTCACCTGAAGCAATGAGGGAATTTGCTGCAACAGGCTGTCCCCTCTTGAGGTAAGAGAGATATTGACCACACGTTTATCGCCCTTTCGGGGAAGCCTTGCGACCAATCCCTTTATCTCCAGCCTGTTTATTATTCCGCTTATGGTACTTGAATTAAGGTTCAGGAATTTTCTTATCTGCCCCTGGGTAGCCTGATAATTTTCTGAATTCTTTAAATAATGAAGACACAGAACCTGGGGAATGCTCACCCCATACTCTTTTTGAATTTTTTTTGATTCAATGTTTATTGAACGAACGATTTTACGAATTTTTATTAAAACTTCAGTTGAGTCCATAAGCAGAGAGAAGATCAAAACAGGTATTTAACAGTGATGGCAAGGTCAAATGCCTCAATATCAATATCATTACGACCAAAAGCATCAAAATAGGGTTTTATTTCAATTCCGGCCGAAACAGGAATTGTTTCAAAAACAAATTCCAATCCGGCTAATCCGTCAAGTCCTGCAAGAACAGAAGATCTTGTATCATACCATAGCACATTGTCGCGATAACTCTCCTCATCCCAGCTTTCAAAACCGACATGTAACCCAAATCCATAATAAAACAGCAGCTGATGAAAAAAAGGGAACAGGTCATATTTAAAAAATTCAGCAAATCCGTGCAACTGTATTCCCCTGTCACGAAAAGACACCAACGACTTAAATGCATTTGCATCACTTGTATAATAACGGTATTCGAGGCCCGGATTATGCCACGAGGCCCGGATGCCGGCGGCCTGGTTAAACCCCTGCCCCAGGGCAACGTTCAGGGAAAATAAACAAATTAATATAAACACAAGATATCTCATAATAATTAATTAAAGTTTCCCACTTGTATGATGCCCTATAATTGGGCATGTTAAATTTCA
>CAZBWK010000028.1:0-37871 GCA_964495655.1 uncultured Prolixibacteraceae bacterium
TATCTGTTAATCTTCCGGAAATAAAATTCTTAAAATGATTTTTTTCTATTTTCTTCATGTAAAGCAATTGTCCAAAATGATAGAATGATGATTTGGACTATTTAATAATTCATTAATAGATGCTAATTCCTTCTCCCTGTCAGTAAAGTAAACCCCATCAACCAGAGTTCCAAATCAAAGGGATTTTTTCTTGTTATTGCGAATTTTTTCATTGCGAATTTTTGCGCAAAAAAAATTCATTCCCGGTTATAAAAAAATTTTGGAACCTTTTTTAGGCATATCTGTACTCTCACTCTGTCATAAATTTATCAGGACTTTTAATCATGCGCCGGCAGATCAAATTTTTGCAATCTGCAATGTATACAAAATCAAAATAATTATCGTACCTTGTATATTGCCAATTTCATTGGCACGGAATAAAAAGAACAGGGTGTAACAGATTAATAATATCATACATTAATTATTAAATATTATCATTAAATAAATTATGAAGTATGAAACTTATATGCATCCTCTCTTTAGTTATTCTGACTGCTATCCAACTTAGCAGCTATGGACAGGAAAGTCCCGATACAACAAGCATTTACCGCATTGAAACCAAAGATGGTAACACTTATACAGGCACAATCATAAAAGAAGATGCCAATACTTTGATATTAAAAACAGAAAAACTGGGTGAATTGTCAATCCAGCAGGGTGACATTAAATCCAGGACTGAAATATCGGATGTCAAAAAAAAGAGAGGTGAATACTGGCTCCCAAATCCTCAGTCTTCCCGTTATTTCTGGGCTCCCAACGGGTATGGCCTAAGAAAAAATGAAGGATGGTATCAGAATATCTGGATTTTCTATAATCAACTCTCTTACGGATTTACTGATAATTTTTCGTGTGGTGTCGGATTAGTGCCACTTTTCCTTTTTGGAGGAACAGCAACTCCGGTATGGCTTGTTCCAAAATTTTCAATTCCGGTTGCCAAAGATAAATTCAATATTGGTGCAGGAACATTACTGTCAACAGTAATAGGAGAAGAAACCGAAATTTTCGGTTTATTATATGGAACAGCCACGGTCGGATCAAGGGATAAAAACTTCAGTTTCGGAATGGCATATGGTTTTTACGGAGATAAATGGGCAGATATTCCGGTTATCAATTTAAGCGGTATGATGCGGACAGGCCCGAGAGGCTATTTTGTAACAGAAAATTATATAATTACAGCAGAAGGTGAGACAGGCATTATTCTTTCAGCAGGAGGGCGATCTATTATCAGGAACATTGGCCTGGATTACAGTCTATGGATCCCGGTTTTCCCGGACATGGGCACATTTATAGCTTTACCTTTCCTTGGCATTACCGTACCTGTTAATTTCTAACTTTTCATTTAAATATTATGTATAGTATTTATAATCAACTTTTCAAAAATAAAAAAAATCAAAATTGCCTTTCTGCTTATTATTGCTTTAATAAGTATGGGGTCAGCCCGGGCCCAAAATGAATTTTCCGAACTACTCATAAATAGTTCAGAATTTGTGGACCTTCCTGAAATAATACAACATGAGTTGTCAGTCTTGATTTTCGGTGACAGTTTGTACCTGAATCCTGTTATGCATAAAAATGCAAAAACGACAATGGATATGCCCCATACCAGACCTGAAATAAAACAGAAAAGCAGTATTAGCCGAAGTGCTGCAAAACTTGGAACATTAATAAATTCTTTAAATCAGACATTGCCATCATATACAAGGGAAAAACTTGACAGCATTGAGTTTTATGAACCTGTACCGGAGTTTACCTATGATTCATTAAATACTGAAATTATTGAATATAAAAAAGATGCAAACGGGTTTATTGATGAAATTATATTCCAGTCTATGGATCTGAAGACATTGGAATGGGATTACACCAGGAAAACAGTATTTCATAATGATGCAAACGGACGACCTGTGGAACGTTATGAAATGCTATGGAACGGAACAAACTGGCAAAATTCCGTAAAAACAGTCTATGAATTTGATCCCAACGGGAATCTGATCAATAATCCGGTTTACAACTGGAATACTTCAGACGAAGTATGGATCTTAGCTAACAGAACGGAAAATCTGTATGATGATAATAACAGAATACTCTGGCGTAAATATTATGACGTGCAAAGTCATGGTGAGGGGGTTGTCAGCAATAAATCAGAATATACTTATAATGAAAATGGTGCGGTAATATTATATCTATTTTATATTTGTCCTTAGCTTTACTTTGCCAATAAACTAAAAATGACCTATTAATTCGTGTATCCATGATTTTATTTAAGAGCACTTGTCACAATAAGTTGTTCAAGTCTTTCCAGCCGGCTTTCTAACTGTGTATCCTTTGCTTTCAGCCTTTCATTCTCACCTGTCAGCCGGTCGTTTTCAGTTTTCAGTTCCCTCACGGCATTTACCAGAGCAACGTTGACAGAATGCATGTTAAAGTCAAGAAACCCGTCGCCTGCCACATTCACGGCTTCGGGGAATACTTTCATGACATCTTGGGCTACAAAACCTATTTGCTCCTCATCAGCATCGAGTTCACGCGGATTTCCAGTCTTGTAGGTGAATTTCACAGGATTCAGTTGCATGATATCGGAAAGTCCTCTTGTATAATTTCCTTTCAGATCTTTCATCCTTATGTCTGACAAGGTTGACCAGCTGCCTCCCCCTGTTTTGGCGGCTGTTCCGTTGACGACTAAAGTATAGCCGGGAGATACAGATGTGGCTATTGTAACAGGATCCGCGAAATAGTTATAATTGCCCCCGAAACCCCAGCTGTAGTAAGTACCGTCGAACCATATGGCTTCTTTCGAATTTACAAAAAGCGCCACCCCGCTGGTAACTCCCAGGTTAATATTCAGCCTTCCTGAAAAATTTGCGGCTCCGGCGGATGTAATTTCCATTCCGCCCAGTGAACTGTAACTGGTTGAAATCCTGAAATTATTGTTGGTAAGTAATCCAACATAGAATTTATTTGATCCCTGATCACAGAAACCGATGGTAGAAAATCTTGATGTTGATCCTTTATCAAGATATAGTATTGCGTCTTTATTGGTAACAGCCTTAATATTCAGCATAGTATGATCTGAAGGGTGCCTGATATCAAGGGTATATGCAGGATTATTGGTACCAATTCCAACGATTCCGTTATTGTAATAAATATTATTTCCGGTTTTTTGCCAGAGGCCTGACTCCGGTGTACTCCAGGATGTATACCCGTTCGCATCGGAAGTAAGTACTTTCCCTGCTCCCTGGGTACCGTCGGATATACGAATATAATTCCTGAAATCAGCAGCAGGCCCTGCTCCGAGGTTCTGTCCGAAAATGGTGGCGTAACTTGCACTGTTGTTAACCCCGGCTATTGCCTGGTTAGCCTCAGTCAGAACCTGGAACTGCCTCAGATCAGTGCCCGGAATTTTACCTATCCCCACCTTACCTGTATTGAAATAGATATCTGATCCCGATTGCAGCCACTGGCTTGTTCCCCCGGCAATGGTCTGAGGGGCCCAGGCAGTGCCGCTGTATGTAAGAACCTGTCCGGCAGTGGCCCCCATGGAAGCCAGTTTGGGCGCAGTTACAGCGCTATTGGCAAGTTTATCGGTGCTGACGGCAGTATTTACAATCTTTGAACTTGTCACTGCATTGTCAGCAATCTTCGCAGTGGTTACCGAATTGTTAGGAATTTCCTGCACGGTCTGTGAATGGAATGCATATGGAACTGAAAGTAACTGTTCTGTCCCCAGGGTGTAAAAAGAAGTTCCGTTATTAGGATCAAGCTCTACTTTCAAATAGTGTTTGTTGCTACCCCATGCGGCAGAGTCAAAGTTACCGCTAACTTTGGTACCCATGCCAACCTTAAGATTTGCCAACCCAAATGAATTAGTTGTAGCAGACTGGGTTTCAACATATACAGCTGTACCTGTGGCGCTGTTTTGTAAAATACTGAACCTGAATTTAACGGCCTTGTTGGCAACTATATCGCCTGCAGTGTTGCGTACAACTGCCTGGTAGCTGAACCCGGAAGGAACCTGTGCCATCATAGTTGTGGCAAACAAGAGGAAAGTTAGTGCAACAGTAAATTTTTTCATCGCTTTATTGTTTAACAATTTTACAAACTTTTACACGATCACGATTGGGGTTTAATACATGAAGTAAATAGATACCCGAAACATAACTGCTCATGTCTATTTCTTCAATGTTTGAGTGCATTTCCTTCAGAACCATTTTACGTCCTGCAATATCAAAAAGTTCATATCGGTAAATATCATTACCTGGCTGTATGATTTCAATCATAAGAATATCGCTGACAGGATTCGGGTATACCCTTACCTCCAGTCCCGGAATTGCCAGTTCCTGCAACCCTGTTACCAGGAGTTTTGTCTGGTGCATACCCTGGGTCAGGATGTTTGCAGAACCGGTGAAAGTTTCAATAACCGGCTCACCAAGGGTCCAGTCAACCTTATAACCGGTAATGCTGCCACTGCTGCCGGAGTTGGCTACAACCTCCTGAGCAGACAAGTAAATAGTGCATAAAGACAGAGCAACGAAAATCACAATTGTTTTCATACGTAAATATGTTGTTATTATTATTTCAGTTTTTTCAGTTCTTCAATTTCTTTTTGCTGATGAAAAATTAGTTTGTTCATTGCTTTAAGCTGTTTATTGAGTTCAATAATTTGAAGCTGCATGTTTTCGATGGTTTCAACAGTTTCAAAAGCCATCCTGGTCATATCCACTGCATCTCCGTTTTCCTTTTTTTCCTTTTCTGCAGAGGTAATCCATGGCAAATGTTGTTCCCTGACTATAAATTTTTCAATTTCTTCTATACTTAAAAATTCATAACTTTTTTCAAAAACATAATCGGGTTTGGAATATTCAGTTCCATTAGCATTGCCTGCTGTTCCTCCATAATAAACACTTCCGGTGGCCCGGATACTCCCATTTACGTCCAGTTCATACAGTGGTGCCGCCCATGAACGTATTCCTACCTTACTGTTTACTCCCGGATTAATTAAAATATTTTCACCCGCTGCAGTGCCTTGGATCACAAGGGTTCCACCGCCAAATGATAAATCCAGTAATCCTGAGCTTCCATCATTCCTTAATGCAATCCACTCACTTCCATCAATAAGGCGAATTCTGCTGTTTCCTGCTACATCTAATAAATAACCGGGAGTGTCAGTGCCAATTCCTATCTTGCCGTTTTTCAGAATTGTGAAAGCATTTCTGCGCGAGCTTTGACCGGTCCCATTGCTTATTACAAATAGTCTGTCATTATTATCCCAAGAAGTGGAACTGGCTGGTGTATAATTGTTATTATAGCAACCTATTACTGTTTCGAAATAAGATGGAGCCGTTATAAATTGTCCAATAGCGGTGGAATAATTTCCTGATGCTACAGCATAATCGCCCCTGGCAGTAGAATAAACACCTGAAGCCGTTGTTGAATACCCTACAGAAAATGAATGAATTCCTGAAGCTGTGGCAGATTGGCCTATTGCTGCAGAATAAGATCCTGAAGCAGTTGTTAATCCGCCAATAGCCATGGAATAAGATCCTGAAGCGGTTGTTGAATTGCCAGCAGCGATAGAATAGGTGCCGATATTGGAAGCATCCCATTGAGTGCCGTCAACATGTCCGGCTCTGAATGCAGCTTTATCAGGATACCACATCATTCTTGTACCAGCTCCGGAAACCGGTGGATTACCAGGACTTGATGTTTTATATTCACCTACAAAAACAACATTACCCTGTCCGGAAGCTGTACCATGAGTATGTAACAGGGCAGCAGGAGAAGTCGTTCCAATACCAACATTGCCGCTATTGTAATATATATTGGAACTATTTGCCTGCCAGAGGCTTTCTCCTGACGGATTTTGCCACGAAGCTAGTCCGTTTGGATCTGAAGTAAGAACTTTTCCTGCTCCGGGGTTGCCTCCTGTTATTTTCACCTGGCCGGCAACCTCCATTCTGGCAGTCGGATTTGCCTGGCCAATCCCTACATTCCCATTTTTAAGAACTGTAACAGCATTAGCCTTTTCTGTTTCCGAATTCCCAATTCCTATTTCAAAAACAGGATCGGTTGATACCCAATAAGTCGCGTCACCTGAACCTATATTATACTCGCCTATGGCAAGAGAGGATCTTGCTGTAGCTGTGGTACGATACCCCATTGATGTTGACAGAAAACCGACAGCTTTTGTTTCACCTCCGAGAGCAGTGGATCCATTGCCTAAAGCATTAGTGACTGCACCCAGGGCCGTTGAATATTCACCTGAAGCAGTAGTATTATGTCCGGCTGCAAATGATAAAATTCCGGATGCCTTAGCTCTTCCAAATGCTGCCGAATAAATACCAACATTAGAACCATCCCAGTTCGTTCCGTATGGAGAACCAGCTCTGAAGGCCCCTTTGTCTTTAGAAAAAAACATTCTTCTGTCGTCATCAGACCCTGCTATATCATCCAGTGACGGAGAGCCAAATACAAAATTATCCGTTAGCACTGTATTGCGCGTTATACCATTACCGGAAACAAACGGACCTGACCCTGCAGAAGGAAGTTCAACTGATCCTCCTTCTAAGGATAAAGTCAGTACATTTCCAACAAGTGATAATTCCTGGATTTCATTTTGAGGATCATGATCGGCATCATCAACATCATCAATTCCATCAGCAAAATCTGCCGGCATGTTCAGAATATCATTCCACTCAGGGGTAGCCGCTGAGCTGACGATCCCCAGCGGACTGGCATCAGTTCCATCTCCGGTTAACGTGGCATCGGTTTTTACCACCTGCGTTCCCCAGTTATCTCCTCCTCCTGATGAAGGCAATGTAACTGTTTTGGAGCTTTTTGTCAATCCGAGAACAGTCCCGGACAATTGCAGTTCCTGTATCTCGTTGGCAGGGTCACCGTCTGCCTCCAACTCCACAGTCTTTGAATGAAGTGCATAGGGAACACTAAGCAGCTGGCTTGTACCCAGTGCCTGATAGGATGATCCTCCTGCAGGATCCATTTCCACCTTAACATAATAAGTCCCTGTATCCCATGCAACAGCAGATAAAGTTCCTGTAACCGGGGTACCTGTCCCTATTGCAAGATTTACCAGTCCGAACTGATTAGTGGTTTTGCCTGTATGCGTTTCAGAATATACAGCTGTTCCCGTGGCGCTTCCACTGAGAATGCTGATTTTGAAACTTACAGCCTGGTTGGCTAAAACCTGTCCTGAAGAATTGCGTGCCACTGCCTGGTAATTTAAGGCTTGCGGAGTCTGGGCGACCATATTTATCCATAAAAAAGCAAAAATGGCCAGGCTGATTAATGTTTTCATAAATATATGTTTTAGATAAGAGAAAAGTTATGAAAATTTTTGTTCCTTATCATCATCTTTTTTAGTTTTTTTATTAGTACTTTACTCGTTTCAAACAAGTAACTTTACAGGGAAGTAACGCTGGATAACCGAATACTACAGAGCAACACAATCCATTCATTTGTTCATGCCGGGGCTGCAATATAACAGATAATCAGGCTTGAAAATCCTGAGTATCCTGAACTTATTGCATTTGTGATATAAGCAGTTTGATTACATATTTAATAACACAATGTCTACCTGAAATTTCAAATCACTTATTGCCTTTCCCGTGGATTCAAGTTTTGCATCCTGGAAGTCATAATTCTTTTCATGATGGTATTACATTTAAAGGCTCTTAAAATCGACAAAGCTTTTCAGTCAATGATTTTTCTATTCCTTTAGAGAAAATTCAAAAGATATTCTCATTTGGAATGCTACATTTTCAAGCGTAGTGTTGCTTAACAAATTATTTCACCTCCGGGCAAAGGTGAAATAAACATTCACCCTTGAAATTTGTTGAAGTAAATGCGATTAAGATCGAAGGTTTGTACCTGAAAGTGTCGATTGTGGACTTTCCTCAAAATTTATGTTTGCTTATTTAAAAAGGTAACATTCGCAACTTTTCCATTTCTTGATTGTTATTATTTTAATAATTGTCATACAGGAAATATTAATTTGTAAAATAATTTCCAATGTTCCACGCAGTTATTATATGGTTAATTTTTTTACAATCGATAACATTCAGTGGGAAGATGTCCACATCTTCGGGATATATTCGATTTTTTTCCGAGGCTCCCCTTGAAAATATAGAAGCAATTAACAACAATGTTAAAGCGGCTATTGATCTTTCAACCGGTGATTTGTTATTTATAGCTCCGATAAAAGAATTCGTCTTTGAAAAAAATCTGATGCAAAAACATTTTAATCAACAATACATGGAATCGGATAAATTTCCGGAAGCACGGTTTGTTGGTAAAATAAAGAATATTAGCAATATTACAAGGGAGCGACCCACAGAGCATCAAATTACCGGAGAACTTACCATACATGGAGTTACAAAAATAATAAATGAAAAAGCCTATCTTCAGTTTCATGACGAATATTTGTCCGGTAGTTCAAAGTTTAAGGTCAGAACAGCGGATTTTGACATAAAGATACCGCGAATTCTTATCATGAATATAGCTGAAGAAATTGAAATAACAATTGAAGTTAAATTTAAACCGGTAAAATAATGATCAAAAGACTATTGATTCTGTTTGTGTTTTCAGGTGCAGTAAATGGTTACTCACAAAATTTGGAAGATCTTCTCTCTGAAGAAGAAAAGGATAATATAGAAGTAATTGAAAATGTTTTTCAGGGAACCAGATTAGTTAATACCCAATCTGCCAATCTTGCTGAACCAGGAGTGCTGATTTTAAATATCCAGCACAGATTTGGCAGTATAAAAGGAGGTGCCTATGAGTTCTTCGGCTTGGATCAGGCTGAGATGCGGCTTGGTTTTGAATATGGATTAGCGAAAAAGTTAAACGTTGGTATCGGAAGAACAACATATCAAAAGACCTATGATACTTTCGTGAAAGCCAGGCTGGCAGAGCAATCTGAAATTTTTCCCGTTGCTGCCTCGTTTACAGCTTCCGGGTATATAGTGACTCTGAAGAATTATTTTCCGGATACTAATGATGATCTTTCCGATAAAATTGCCTCCAGTTTTGAGTTTGAGATAGTAAGGAATTTTAAAGGATTTGCAATTCAGATTTCCCCCTCCTATATGTTTACAGGATATATGCCAGAGGCAGGTGAAAGCAGATCATTTGCTGTTCTGACGGGAGGATTGTCCTTAGCCGTCTCAAGAAGAATAAATATCAATATGGAGTATTTACATCATTTTGCAGATATGATCCCAGGTAATAACCGGCCAATCTCCATCGGAGCAGATATTGATACCGGCGGCCACCTGTTTCAGTTAATATTTTCAAATTCACACAGTATGACAGAACATAGTTTATATAAACGTACTACCGGGGATTGGTCCTCGGGCAATATATTTTTCGGATTTAATTTAATTAGGAATTTTTATTTAAAATAGCCATGAAAAGAAATGAATTTATAAAAGGAATAGCTGTAGGGGGAAGTATATTGTTTAGTACCCCTCTGTTATTTAATTCTTGTTCAAAGGAAGATACAGAACCTGATCCTGGTCCCAATAACGGTGGGGGTGAACTGGTTATTGATCTATCTGATTCTAAATACGCTGATCTGGGATCTGATGGTGGCTTTGTTTATGCTGGAAATATTATTATAATCAGACTCTCTTCGAGTTCATACATAGCACTTTCAAAAATATGCACTCATGAGCAGTGTACTGTTTCTTACAATAATTCAACCGGCCAACTGCCTTGTCCTTGTCATGGATCAGTTTTCAATACAAACGGAAATGTGTTAAATGGTCCTGCAGTAAATCCTTTGAAAAAATATTCGGTCACGTTAAGCAATAATAAATTGACTATAAAATAAAGAGCGGCTGACTATAATAAGTAGAACATAAGAGAGAAGTCGAAGCTGAAAAATTAAAAAACAATACTCCTTTTACTCTTACACAGTTTGTAACTTCATGTATTAAACCCGATTTATTTGCAATATTTGAAGACATCTCAACAACGCCACATCTCTATCTTCTTACATTGGGGACTGATGCACCCGCTGATCTGATAAACGTTTACATATATAATAGTGCCGACAGAAGTTATTTTGAAAAGAATAAAATTGTCTCAGTTCCGCAATCATCGGAAATACGTGTATTATTTACTTCGAATGCCTTATTTGCAAATAATACTTTTCGGCTTTTCGTAGGAGTAAATTATAATTGCGATAACCGACTGCTGCAGTTTATGACTGTGAATTTCATGATGGATATCCATGGCCAGATTCAAAAATTGGATTTGGAAGCAATGGTTTCTTTATGATGCTCAATCTCTGTCATACCGACATAAATCAATCCAACATGAATTTTATGCTTGTACTTTTCTATGTCTTTTTGTGCAAGTTTCAGACGTTCACTATCTCTTCCGTTAAGCACAACGGATGCACCCTCCCTGGCCAATTCAACTGCAATCGCCTTACTTATTCCCCTGTTGAATCCGGTAATAACGGCCACCTTTCCTGTGAACTTATTTTCCATAAGGCAGGTATTGAATGTCAGGATGAAATTTTAGCGCAACAAGGCTGTTGGTCCATGCCATGACAACATGAACAAAAAATGCAATCCATATTGTTCCCGATGCCAAAGTAAGAGTGCAAAATACCAGCCCCAGAGGTATTGCCCCGATCGTTTCTGTAAGTCCTTTGGGAATATGCGTTGCCGAATACAGTGCAATATTTACGGCAATAGCCGGCCATACGCCCAGAGTTGCTGCCAGGGAGAACAATAAAACACCCCTGAAAAGAAATTCATAACCCAAAAGATATATAAACCATCCCGCAAGGTTAATGACCAGGATCTTTTTTGTCCATACTTTAGCCCGTATCTGGGGATATTTTATAAGATTTTCAGGTTTCCTGGCGCTGAAATAAGCTAACGGAATCATAACCGCACTTAATCCTATGGTCCAGATAAGTGTAAAAAAAACTGTTTCAGGAATAAAAGTTAATCCATATTCAGCCAAAGAAATTTCAGGAAAAACAAATAGGCAAACAATTGCCGGGAATATACCCATCGTCAGGAATCCGAAATAATTTGTAAAAAAAATGTGTCTTACAGATGCTGAATCAAAATCATACTTTATATAAAAACGGCCCTTTATTTTTACTGACTGAGAAACGAACCAATAAATGATAAAAAAAATAAGTGTGCAAGTCACCGGGATAAAAATTCTGGTAACTTCAGGGTTCCAACTCGTATTTATACTAAAATGCTGATACATAATTATTTTTCATTTATGTAATTGTTTATGTAAATTACATAAATAAAAGGAAAAATCTTTTCATCTGTTTAATTTCGATAAGTTTTTTTTACATTCCGTTTTTGAAAGCAATTCCACATAATCACCAAACACTTCCAGCTGTTGAATAACTTTTTTAAGGTTTTCATGATTTAACTTGTAATGCTGACTAACACCGTTTGGACTGCTTTATATGAACCCGGCTGTACGAAGCCTGGCCATGTGCTGTGATACTGTCGGTTTACATAATGGTAAATTGCTGTTTATTTCACCTGCCGGACATTCATGGAATTTTGCAAGATGTTCTATTATCTGCAACCTTGCAGGATGCGCCAGGGCATGTAAAAAATCAGTAAGCTCTGCTAAAATTTCATTATACTTTTCTGAGTACATTTATGCAAAGAATACAATTAGGATATAATAAATTCCAACTCCGATAAACAAAATGGCAATTATTCTCCGGAACCATTTTTCAAAGATTCTCATTTTGTTATACAGTTGTCCGATTGAGCCAATGCTAAAAGCAATAAGCCAGGCAAAAACAATTACCGGTATCCCGGTTGCAAGTGCAAAAATCAAAGGAAGGTATAGGCCGCTTGCACTACTGATAGTCATTGGAATAAGCATTCCGAAATATAGTACCCCGCTATAGGGACAGAATGCAAGGGCAAAAACAATTCCCAGAAAAAGAACTCCCAGAAAGCCGCCTCTGGAATTATTTTCCATTTTTTCGGTCAGGGAGCTAAGGCCGGGGATCCTCAGATTGATTACACCAAGCATAAAAAGGCCTATAACTATAAGCAGCGGACCAAGTATCTTTTCTCCCCATGTTTGAAAAAACATTGAAAATTTTATCTGCCCGGCACCGAAAAAAAAAGCAAGTCCGATCAGGGTATAGGTTATTCCCCTTCCCAAAGTATATACCAATCCGTTATAAAAAACCCTCTTCCGGCTTTGAATATCTTTGCTGATGTAGCCAATTGCAGTAATATTGGTAGCCAGAGGACATGGGCTTATGGCAGTCATAAGCCCAAGAATAAATGCCGAAAACAAAGGTAATTCAGCGTTTTCGAAAAATTTTTGGAGTAGTTCCATTCAAATTTTTATTTCAGCGACTCTACTGCAGTTTTAATTTTCTGCTTGAACTTTTCAGGGTCTGATTGTGCATACATAAAACCATCGAATGTTATATCAACTTTCTTTGTACCATTCACAATCAGTAGAGATTGTCCCTCTACTCCAAGTTTTTTCACCAGTTCTTCACTGCTTTTATCATCCAGGCTGACAGATTTTAATTTTATTTTTTCTCCATACAGATCCTCTAAAGCTTCTGAAGATATTCTTTCAACCTCACGGCATGTAACACATCTCCTTGAAAAATGAAAATAGTAGGCCTCTACTTTAGATTCACTATTGTCTTCAACCATTGCCAGGGCTTGAGTCTTATTTCCGGCCTTATCAGCTCTGCTGCAGCATTGTGAGTTAGCCATAAAAATTCCTGTCAAAAAGATAAGGGTAAATAATACGAACACTTGTTTCATAATTCTGAATTTTTATTTGGTTATTAAATTTTTTATTTCGTCGACACCTGGCACTCTGCCTTTTACTAAAATTTTGCCGTCAACAACAAGAGCAGGAGTTGTCATCACTCCATATTGCATTATCTGCATAATATCTTCAACTTTTGATATATTTGCATCCACTCCCGCCAAAGCTACCGCATTTTTAGCTGCTTTCTCCAGTGCTTTACATTTAGGGCAACCGGTTCCTAAAATTTTTATATCCATAATAAATAACTGTTCGTTTTTCGCAAAATTACGAACTAAATTTTAAAAAATAACACTTATGAATATTATTTTTACATATTCATTGATAATAATTATGGGGATTATGATTTTTATTGTATTAATTCATTATCTCCTCAATCAGTTCAAGTGTTCTTTCAACAAGTTCCTGTCCGCCTTCAGGGCCAATCAAAGTACTGGCGGGCACAGCCCCATATGCACCACCTTCGATCGAACGTATTGTCGGAATATATGACCCGCTGCCGGTAAGCTGAACGAGGAATGTCTGAATGGCTGAACTGCGTGCCTTGATCCTCATTCCGTAGTCAAGGTAATATTCGAATGGATTTGTTGCTATTACAATATCGCCGACACGAAGAATATGCACTTCAACAGGCATTTTAGGCTGTACCTTTTCAAGCTCATAGCGATCCCTTACATTGTTTCCCCTCCTCATCCTGGTATGTGCAATTGTGATCGGGGTATACCATCTGGGCTTCTCTTTCAAGGCAGGATTTTCTTTGATCTCATCCAGAAGTTTATTATACTCTTTTTTCCATTTTTCTGATTCTCTCATGCCTTCATTAACATCTTCAGGTCCGATAAGACGTCTTGAAAGTTCAACAATTTCCAACTTATGTTTTAAAGTTGGATTCCAGTCTATACTGTTTTTCATATAAGGCAGCACGGAGGTAACAGCGTCAGCAATCCTCACTGCAATATCTTTTCTAAGTCCGGCTGTCCGGTCACCCACCTTTTCCAGTTCCGGAAACTTTAACTTTTGCATTCTGGCTTCTGCTCTTTCTCCTATCATGATATGAGGAGACTGATCACCTGCAGGACCACACTGTGGCAAAATAAATATATCCTCCCCGAGCCGCTTTCGTATTTCAACCCTGGTATCATGCCAGTAATCTGCACTTATTACAAATAATCCTTCAGTTACCTGCGAGGGACAGGGAACATTAACCACCACACCAGTCAGGTTATCCTGTTTATCCCATGTATATAAAAGATTCACCGAATGATCTTCATAACCTTCTATATGACTGAATTCAGGTTTGTCAGTATTTCCATACATTTGGGAATTTCCATTAATATCTGTCTGTAACCTGTTATGTCCTACAACTGCATGCCCCAGTCCGAAGCTTATACCTCCGGGTATCCTGGTTTCCCATGCCTGTTCCGCAGCTTCACTGATATTCCCGGCAACAAACTGAATACATTCAGCAGGAGACATTACCTCCAGTTCAACACCGTATAGTTCCTGTGAGCTGATTGCTGTGTTACAGTAAGGCGCTGTGTGGGTGTGTGTTGCATTAATAAATATCTTTTCAGGAGACACTTCTGGAATTTTTCCCGTAATTTTTTCCCGGATAGTATTCCTGAGGTTGCCCTCTGGATCATCTCTGGTACCATCGCTAATGCCCACAAGATCACAACTGATCAGAAAGACCTTTTCTGAAGATTCGCCACTACCTGATTCAAGGACAAGCACAGTTGCAGTAACCGGATCCATCACTCCTTCGGAAACCCTCGCATGAAACTGTCCTGCAATAAGGACAGGTTTGTCAGGCGTAATGTCGGCCTGTGCCCAGCCGATAGATAAATTGCCTGACTTGTCAACTGCATCGGCAGCAGTTCTATTTTCCTCTTTCTTTGTTTCATTACAACTGCTAAAAATGGTCAACAGTGTGGAAAATATTAAAAATGAAAACAGGATTTTAAAATTCTTCATAGTTTATTTTTAAAATGACAGCCTGTTGATAATAAATTGAATAAAAAAACTTGAATATTCGACACCTTAAAAGTACAAAAATCCCTGAGAATTTAAAAAATTTAACCGATCCTGTTCCGGTTAAATAGCATTTGATGAATTTATATTTATGCATCAGATCATCTTCAGGTAAAGTTAAAAACTATAATTTGGTGTTAAACCTGACAAAGTTGTCAGGAACTGCAAAAAAATATTTCAGATTCAATAAATTTTGTCAATTTTTACTTAACTTGTTAATTGATATCATCATTTTTATCTACTTGGATTTTAGATAATTTTTGTGCAAAATTTTTACAAATATCAGGATTTTTCTAATGGTAACTTTTCCCGGTTAAATCGGGTTTAATTATGTTTTACAGTTAAATATTAACACTTCGGAAAAATGAAAATCCTTCTTTTGATCGTATTAACGGTGTTAACAGGAGTTGCAGTCAGCGCTCAGGAGGTAGTTGCCAGTTCAGGCAGCAGCGGTACCATCACCGGTTACAAAGTTGACTGGACTCTTGGTGAACCGGTAATTGAAACCTATGCCGGTTCAGTAAACATCCTGACCCAGGGGATGCATCAGACTAAACTCCTGGTAACAGGCATACGGGAACTTACAATTCCCGGACTGGAAATAAAGGTATACCCTAACCCGGTAAGTGAAATTCTCATGATTGAAGTCATCCAGACAGGAAATGATCTTTTCCGGTATGAACTTTTTGATATCGCAGGCCGTAAAACTGTTGCGAAACAAATGAGTTCCAATACCGGAGAGATAGACATGAGCAGCTATGTTTCGGGTATCTATTTTCTCAAGGTACTGTCGCCCGACCATGAATATGTAAAAATCTGCAAGATCATCAAATAATTCCTCTTACATGAAAATCTTACGAGGCACTAATTCCGGATGTATTTCATATTTTCTGCCGGGTTGGTTGTTATATGGCTGTCACCATGGAACAACCTGGATCGCTTGCCAGCCTCGATGAATTTGCCAGACAATGTATGAATGCTGATAAGTACCCCTATGATTATCATATCTTTACCATGTATCAGTGTCAATTTCATCTTTGACTGTTAATAATATATTCAAACTTCAGTTAACAGGTCAGATGGAGAATAAGGTTAGTACCCTTGTCATTTATATGTTTTATTGCCTCGGGGGTACTCATAAGATGCAATTTAACACCTTTTTTCGAAGCGATGTCGTGAATTTCATCCATTACCGGCAGGCTCGAATAATGGCCGGTACCAATAATAAGAGTTTCACAACTCCAGGGTATATTCTCGTCAGGCGATAAAGGTGTATGTCCGAAACGGCCTGAGTATTTTTTCGATTCTGACTTTTTTCTTTTATTTATTGTGCCATTATCAATTACTACATCCTTAAAGAAAATCTGGCCGTCAATAATTATTGAACCGAATGAAAGCTCCTCTACTATCATAATAATTTGTTGATTTTTATATAAATATACAAAAAATCAGCAATATTCAATCTAGTTCAGTAAACTTCCTGAGCATGATCCGATATGAGCAAAAGTGAAAAAAATGAACAGTAAAATGTAAATTATTAATGAATTCCATTTTTATTCTTCATATATTAGGAAAGTACACAGATAAATAAAACGAACATTTTTAATTAATTTATTTACAGGAAATTAATAAATTTCAAACAGATGGGACTTTGGTCAGAATTACATATTGGCATTGTATATTATACGGGATTGATCATTGCAATTATAACCGGCCTTCTGATAATCTTATATCTTAAACAGGCTAAAGTCATAATAAAAAAAATCACAGCTATTCCACGCTTCTGGAGCGGCTCATTTAAGATAACTGTAATTTTAAGCGCATTATTAGGCGCAATGTCTGTGTCATTCCGGGATTGCAGCGGAAAATATGATTACCTTCTTGAGTCTAAACATGAAACTTATATGAAGGGTATTGAACAAATTTCAACATCCTTCCAATGGATCGCTTTTATTTTGATTCTTTGGCTTTTTATTTTCTCAGTCTTATGGCTGATCTCGAAAAAGCACAGAAAAACTTGGAGCTAAATGTTTTCAACAATTAAATGAATATGGTCTGCAAAATTTCAGGTATAAACAGGTATTCTATGCTTACATTCCTATATCATATACCATGAGTGCATCACCATGCCTGACATAAAGCCGCTTATTGTGAATCACCGGGTGTGCCCAGTGCTGACCGGTACCAAGCGGCACACTGAAGCTTCCCCTTATATCGAAGCTGCCGGGAGTCATTCTTACCAGAGATAAGGTACCATCTTCGCCATAACAGTAAAAAAGGCCGTCAGCATAAATTATAACACCAGCACTCAACTTATCATAAAGCAGGTTCATCTTTCCGTCGGACGGGTCAATGGCATACCACTCCTTTGAAAGGTATTTTCCTCCGTAAATAATTCCATCAAGTATGATAATCCCTCCCATCAGGTTTGTGAATGACCTGTTGCGCCACAGTTTTTCTACTTTTTTACCATCGTCTGATAGTTTCAGTGCCAGCAAACCGTCGTTATCTCTCGCTTTAGCGCTTGAACAATAAATAATGCCGTCAGAATAAACAGGACTGTTAGCATGAATTTTATTGCTCTGCTGCTGTTCCACCCTCCAAAAAAACTCACCTGTATCAGCATCTACACCTATTACCGATGTGGCAGTCATCGTTACCACAATCCTTGTATCATTATGCTCCACTAACACAGGCGAACAATAAGCAGCAGGTTCGCCAAATCCTTTGCTTGTCCATACAGTTTCGCCGGTAAAGCGGTCGAGTGCAACCACATTATTCTCCATTCCTCCGGGTGTACATATTAACCTGTCTCCATCGACCAGTAATGTTTCGGCCTTACCCCACATAATATTTTCAGCATTGAATTTCCCGAAAAGGTCTAAATGCCAGACAATCTCACCTGAAAACATATCAAAACAATATACAGTACCCTGTCCGCTCTCCAGGTAAATCAAACCATCAACAATGACAGGAGTGGAGCGTGTCCCTCCGTAGCTGATATGCCACTCCGGCCCGTACTGCTTTTTCCATAGCAAACTGCCCGCCTTATCAAAAGAGAACAATACACCAAGGGTATCTGTCATTCCGGTCACAAAAATCCTGTCATTACCAACAACAACACTGCTATGGCCGTCACCCAGTCCCTCGAAGCTCCACATTAAACCGGGGCTCTCTTCAGGCCACTCATTTAAAAGTCCCTCTTCATAATAGATACCCTGCCGGCCGGGCCCGCGCCATTGTGAGGGATCTTCTTTTGCCGGTGAACATTCGGCAAAAAACAGTAATGGTATTAACCACATGGTATATCTGATGAGCAAGGCAGGATTCATTTTATTTTTTCCCGGCATCTTCATATTTATTAATTTTCAAAAAATTAAAAAATCAAATATGGGTTGGGTCTAAAAAAGGCGCTTCGCGCCCTTTTTAGGCAAATTTAAAAATTTATTAAATTGTTTTTCAATTAAATATAAAAAGCATAATGAATTGCTAAATAAAAATTTTACTTTTTATACAAAAATCAAATATAATTAAACAAACCGGAATTTATATAATTTAAAACCCTCTGTACCCATGCCCGGGTCAGCAGAATGAGCCAGATTCAGTTTGATTTGATAAATACCGTATCTATCCTTACTTGCAGTCACTACCCCAATAATATATGGTCTTTTGCAAGTTTTTCGGGTATTGGAAGATGCAGCGGGCAGTGCTCAACACATATACCACAGTTATCGCAAATATCACCTCTTACCGGAAGTCCTGAATAGAACTGCCGCGCCTTGCAGACATCATGATCATCAAGGGCGTAACGCTCAAACCGCAGGATGTCAGTTATAGGAATATGCAGGGGACAATGGCCCTGGCACTGACCGCACATACGGCATACCGACTTGTCTGCTATGGCAGTCATGATGCCAATGCTCTTCATATCCTCAGCTCTTAACTCTTTGCCTGCACCAGAATATGTATCTGTGAATTCATCGATGTTTCTGACGCGGACAACAGCGGCATCAAGCTTTGTCTTTGTGGTTAGCCAGCGCACAAGTGCATTATGAGGCGATGTTCCTCCCGGTATCTTATTCATAAACGACTGGTCATCCTTCATACGTCCGATTCCACGGGCAGTCTTCATGGCTATAGTGCCGAAATTCTTAGACTTTGCATACTCAATAAATTTTTCTATCGCCGGCTCATCACCGTAGGAGTACATGAACTGGGCATGTTCATAGAGTCCGTCGTCAATAACGGCAGTGAGTATCTCTGCTGCACTCTGGCCGCCGGGTACCTGGGGACTGCCTTCATAGCTGTGCTGTGAAAGGCAGAGATGTTTGACCACCCCCTCTTTTTTAAGCCTCTCGAAAGCCCTGATAAAACTTCTGTCATTTTTAAGTTCGTCAATATTATGATATCCGTAATGCATTTGCATATCATCAAAATAACCTAGTCCGGTCTGCTTTAAACTCTCCTTTACAAACTCATAATGAGACTCCTCGTCCCAATGGCCCTGGTAGTGATTGCCGTTTATCCGGTCGACCGTCACCTGACAGATATGAGCTTCCCTGTTTTTCAAAATGATGTCGGGGGCTCCGTTTTTAGCCCACAATTGGGACTTATGCCAGTAATTGACCCCGCAAAGCACAGCGGCTTCAACCAGCATGGGTTCCATATCACCGGCTCCCAGAAGAATTGATACATTTCTCTGACTGTAACCAAGCTTCCGGCGGGGAATGGTTCCAACCTTTTTGGCAGCATCCCTTACAACTGACCTGTTATCCTGTCCGTAAACAACAGAAAGCTCACCTGCAAGGCCGGCCACAACAGCAGCTGATGATAACTGCAAAAATTTTCTCCGTTCAATTGAATTTTGGTTTTTCATGGTATTTCCTCCTGTTTTTTTGATTATACAAAAAGAGCTCAATTTTAAAAATACAACTTTTTCATTGACAAACCACTTAATTCAAAAAAATTAATGGAAAATGGATTTAAATTGATTTTATTTTTTGTTTCGATCGTTCAAACAGAGTATCCATACAATTTGTTTATCTCAATAAATAAAAATAAAAAAAATTGTTTACTTTGGTAAACAATTTTAACTTTTCCCTTCATTCGAGATGAGAGATTTTATACTTTTTCTTTCATTATGAATGAGAGATGTTAATAATACCCGTACCCTATTTTCACCTTTCCCATATTGAAGAAGACGATGCCGGGTTCTTTCATTTGATAGTTCTCAACCTCGGCCAGCGCCTCTTTGAGCCTCTTTCTTACAGTGAATTTATTACGGACTACAAAGACCGTAGCGTCGATAATTTCGCTCAGTGGCAGCATATCAGTCACTGATCCCACCGGCGAGGTATCCACGACAATCACATCATATATCTCTTTAAGTCTTGCGACTAGTTCAGATATTTTTCTGTCAAGCAGCATCTCGGCCGGATTTGGAGGAACTTTCCCGGACGGGATAACGTCAAGTCCCGGATGTTTGGTTTTAAAGACAATCTTTTCAATATCCGCACTGCCTGTTATAAAATCGACAACCCCTGAGTCCGATTGTACATCAAATTCGGTTTTCATGCTTGAGTTACGCAGGTCCAGGTCGAGAATAACAACCCTTTTAGGGACCAGCGCGAATGATGAAGCTATATTAATAACATTATAGGTCTTCCCCTCTTTCGGGGAGGCTGACAGTACAGCGATCACCGGATGCTCATTTCCCCTGGTCATCAGGTTAAGCTTGCTTCGTACCGTACGGAAAAGATCACTGGCTGGTGAACCGGGCCTGTCGAGCACAACAGTGCTGCGGCCTTTAGCTGACAACTCATGAAACACATTTCCGATGACAGGAAAATTTGTAATTGAGTCCAGATCATCTTCGGAAGTTATCTTGTTATTGAACAGGTCGAGTAAAAATATTATTGCAGCAGGAAATATCAGTCCGAGCATTAGCCCAATCGCATAGGTCCTCCGTGACTGCGGCTTCACAAGAGCGCTCATTTTAGGCTCCTCAATCACCTGACTGTCGGGTACACTTGATGCCTTTGCGATCTGGGCTTCCGACAGTTTTTGCAAAAGGAATGTATATGTTTCGCTGTCGATATTATACCGTCTTTCAAAATTCACAAAATTTCTCTCTGTAGCGGGCAGTCGCCTGATCCTGTAGTTATATCTGCCTATGCGCTCATTAAGATTGGCAATCTCCATGTCCGACTGTATAATTATATTGTCAATACTCTCCAGAAGGGATCTTTTAACATTCTCGATCTGGGCATCTAAACGAATAATGGTTGGATGTCCGGAGCCCTGCCGTATAGATGTTTTACTCGATTTTTCAGTAATAAGCTCATTTAACCGGACAATAAAGCTGTTAAGCAACGGATCTTCAATTCCCATTGCCGACGGTGCAATTACCGTTTCCATCTCTTTTGCACCAATGATATAGTCCTTCAGATAGTTATAGTATTTATTCTGCGTTTCACGCTTTGCAAGCTCTTTATCCAGTTCACTGAGTTCCGTAAGCATTTGCTGTGACTGCGTTGATATATCGATCATCTTGTTAGAGCTTTGAAAAGTCTCGAGCCTGTTTTCCGAAATACTCAGCGAATCAGAGATAGTCTCCAGCTGCGCATTTATAAAATGAATTGTACGGGTGGCATTCTCATTCTTTCTGTCCAGGTTATCGAACTGATAAACCTCGGTAAGCTTGTTTAAAAAATCAATACCCCTGTTAACATTGAAATCCTGCACTGTGAGATGCAAAATTGAAGAGTAGTCATCAGGCAGTGTGACCTTAAGCATAGACTTGTATTTTGCAACCAGTGATTCAGGAGTATGGAACCTGAACTTATACCTGTCAGGCACACCGGGATCAAAACGGTCGTTCAATAAAACAGTGAACGGCAACTCATCTCCCGCCAGCTTAGAACCTGAAACAATCTCCTTCTCATACGAAAAACGCGGAATTGTTTTGACGATGCTACCCTGGTAATAATCGTATACCACAACATTTTCCCCCTCTGTCCTGACAGTTATTTTTTTATCCGGACCGATGGTCAGATAATAATCAGTCTCCACAAGCTGTGGCAGAGATTCATCACGTATTATCAGAAAAGGGACATCTTTGTATATCTCTGTATCCTTACCCTTGCCCAGCCTGTAATAACTTACACTGAAATCAAGTTCATCAAGAGTCCTGGCAATGATAGGTGTAGAACCAAGAATAGCCATCTGGTTGTAAATATTCTCGCGGTTATTCATTAATTGCATACCTTCAAACTTACCCTCCCTGCTGCCATAGAGGGCAGCCAGAGGAGAATTTGTTTTATCCTCGCTTATCAGCATAGTCGATCTGACTTCATAAAGAGGTACAGTATAACGATTATGAAGATAAGCAGCCGCCAATGCTATTAACAGAGCAATAGCAAACCAGTACCAGTTACTCAAAACCTTGCGGATTATCTTCTCTGCATCAAGGGCGTTGTCAGGTGCATTCCGGTAATAAACTGCATTTCCCTGATTTATTTTTGGATTGTTCATAATGAGCTTACTTTTTAAAATACAGACATAAAACTATATTACATTATACAAATCGAACATCCCTCCCTTGTTAGCCGGGACAGATCATCTGAACAGGTTAACAATCAGCAATCCGATTGAGATCACTGTGGCCGCAATACTGAAGGGCGATGAATATGGCATATTCTTAGCCCCGAAAACCTTAGTCCTGTGCTCGACATAAACAATATCGCGGGGCAAAACATAGAAATAAGGTGAATTTACGATATGAGGATTTGTCAGGTCCAGGCTTACAACTTCTCTGCCATCAGGATACTCCCTGATCAGCTTTACATTACGCCGATTGCCGTAGTCAGTTATATCACCTGCCATTCCGAGGGTCTCAAAAATGGTAAGCCTGCTTTTTATCATCGGATGCAGGCCCGGCTGTCTCACTTCACCCAGGATAGTTACATTCCTGCTGACCAGCTTCACGAAGACCGATGCATTCTCGAGGTACTTGTCGACCTCCTTCTGCATTATTTCCTGAACTTCGATAAGAGTTTTATTTTCAACCTTAACAGGCCCCAGAAAAGGATAAGAAATGTCACCCTTCTCATCCACCAGGTAAGTGATAAGCTCAATATTGTATGACGAACCTATCATTGAAGTCTGGGCCCCGATAAGGTTAAGAAATGCCGCGCTCTCCGGCTCATCGCTTATCACCCGGATATAGAGATGGTCGTTCGGCCTGATCCTGTACTCTTCCGGAAGAGGCGCCTCCGGAATGCGCCGGTTTGTCTCGATGCCGTTAATATAGATAAGCTCTTTTAATGGTGTGCTGCAGGAGCTGACAAGGAGTAAAACCGGAATAATAAATAAGAGAGGCCCTTTGCTGAGAATAAATTTTTTAATCATTTGTCCTTTTTTTCACTATGTTAAATTAATAAAATATTCAATGTTTTCTGAACAAAGCGGTTCGTAATTTTTACAAACCAGTAAATATATCCGGAACTGTTATCAATTTCTGTATTTATGACTGCATAATATTACCGATACTCAGGTATCCAGGCTGATTATCTTATCGAAGTAAGGAAGCAGCGATGCCCGGTGAGTAACAAAAATGACGGTAACCTGATCTTTTAGTTGCATTATAGCATCCATCACCTGCTTCTCATTTTCACTGTCGAGCGAAGAGGTAGCCTCGTCGAGGAGCAGCATATCAGGATTTCTAAGCATTACACGCGCCAGGGCAAGCCTTTGGCATTCTCCGCCTGAAAAATTAAACTGGTAATTGACAATATGTTCATCAAGCCCTTTCCTGAATCGTTTCAAAAGGTAAGAAGCATTGACACTGTCCAGCACCTTCAGTATTTCACTGTCTGAAACACCAGGATTACTGTCCCATACCAGATTTTCGCGCAGAGTGCCGTCAATGAAAAACGGATCCTGCGGAAGGTATCCAATACTGTTTTTCCATGCCGGCAAAAATCCCTCGTCAAGGCTTCTGCCGTCGACACTCACTGTTCCCTCATCAGGAGCCTGGAGTCCGGCGATAATATCTATCAGAGTCGTTTTGCCCCTGCCCGACTCCCCTATGATCCCGGTGATCTTATTAGCGGGGATAGTTGCCGAGAAATTATCAAACAGCTTTTCCCCTCCGGGATAGGAAAAAGAGATCTTATCCAGTTTGATCTCCCTTTCGAGCGAAAAACCTTTATCTGCCGGTGAGGCCTCAAAATCCTTCTCCGGAAGCTCTTCGTCGAGCTGCATTACCATCCTTACCGATGGTATCATTGATATAATCGTGTTAATATTGGAGTTTATACCTACAAACTGCGGGAATATCCTTGAGAAAAGCAGAATAAGGATAAACAGCGAAGTCAGGGGCATATAACCTCCCTTATAACCCGCATAAACCACGAAGGCCAGCACCACGATGCCGGCAATCCGGTAAATAAGCTGCGGCAGGGATGAATTCTTCCTGATCTTATATTCAAGGTTCAGCAGGGAGGTATTGGCTTCATCAAATTTTTCGTAATAGAATTGTTCCGAACTGTGCACCTTTGCTATTTTAACAGTCTCCCAGAAATCGTCTATATATTTAAGGAGCCGGCTGTAGGAGTCGATTAATCCCTCCCCCAGATGAAATGCCTTAAAAAGGAATCTCCGCAGAAAAATAAACAGCAGCACACCCACGCCGGCAATGATAAGGGTAAATCCCGGAGAGATCAGGACAGCCCATGCAAGATATGCTAAAGTCATTAATAATGACATGATCATGTGCAGGTAATAGTAATAGTAGCCGGCCACTCCCGGCACCTCTTTGGTAAGCACCTGCAGATGGTTGGTTTTACTTTTATGGTTCAGTAATGACCAGTCCGCAAGAATGATCTTCCTGAACAGCCGCCTTCGGAGACGATAAATAAAAGTCTGCTGATACCCGGCATCCAGGAGGCTTTTCAGGTATTGCAGCAACGGCGTAAGGGTCAGCAGGACAAGATATACCAGCAATATTGACTCTATGGTGAGGCCAATCCCCACCCTGTCAGCCAGGTTCTTAAAAAACAGGGCAGTACCTTCAGCCGGCTCTCCGCTACCCACATTCAAAAGCTGCAGAAGCGGTATCAGCAGTACAATAGAAAAACCGGCTGTTATCCCGTTAAAAAGGGTAATTGCAAAAATAACAGCCAGCTTTCCCGGCTTATGTTCCCGGAGAAGCCGAAATGTCTTCAGTACAAATAAAAGGCGCTTCATTCAGGTATCAACACCAGTCCCAGTTTCTCCATCTGTCCCAGGTACTTCTCCACCTCGCTGCGGCATTTTTCAGGCTCCACGTCATACTCATCCACCAGCCTGCCGCACAGCTCATCTATTGACAAAGGCTGCCCCAGCAGGTCCCAGATACGCGTGGCCACAGGATTCAGTGCGAAGTACTTGCCCTTATCCGTATCCATCATCACCAGCTCATCATGCAGCCTGCCGGAGATAGCATGGCTATTCTGAACATATCTCTTTTCCATTGGTATTTAATTAAATATTAGCAGTGATCTTTTTTATGTAACATTTATTCAACCGGGCCTTCCGTTTAATCCGGCAATATTGTGAGTACAACTAATGCATCAGCCATTTGTTCTCATACTTATGCAGCATAGACCTGATCAGGATAAAAAGCCTTCGAAGTTTATACTGCATACCCGGAAAGGCATAAAGGTTATACCTGGTATATTTAAAATAATCCTCAGGCAGGTATATAGGCAGGGCCGTTTCGCGGGCTGACTGATACAGGGCATAATTCAGAAACCATTCCGGTATCTTGTGATCAACCGGCAAAAGAGGCGAATCCGGGAAGAAATTCCGCAGCATGGCATTGCAGAGTCCGGCCATTCTCTGAGCCCTGAACACATCAACAAGGTTAACAAATTTATCCCTGTCGATCTCAAACCGTTTGACCATTTCATGAATATCCACCAGCCACTTCAGCCTTGCCCATGCATGCAGTCCCCCGTGAACAGCAAGATGCAGCAGCTCAAACTCATTTGTAAAATGATTGAACTTTTCTCCGGCAAAAGTGATCTCTCCGGTATTCTGCTCAATTATCTCCCTCATCTTCCCCGCTTTGATAACCGGGTCCTTTAAAAGTCTCCAGTGAACTTCAACAGAGGTGTCATCCCCGGGCCTGAAGAGGCTTATCTGGTTAGTATATTTCAGTATCCTGCGCTCACGCCTTTCCGGGGCAGGCAATGATAGTGACAGGGTAATATATCCGATATTTTTCAGTAATTCTATTGTCCTTTTTACATCACCGGGATTCACCAGTATATCCAGATCCTTGAACCGGCGGTATGTGGCATCCCCGTATATACGGTACGACAGTAAAGGCCCTTTATATGGAATAAACCATACTCCCTCCTCTCGAAGCCTTTTGGTGATCCGGATAAATTCAGCAATACGGTTTAACTGGTTTATTTTCTCTGAAATATTCCCTTCACCCGGTTCCGGTTCCTGCCGGTTAGTATCAGGGTGATCCACTTCAAGGACTGTTTCCACAATATCACCGGACAGGTCATCAATCTGGCTAGTTGAGAGACGGTGACGGCGGTATAAAGTTTCCCTGTCGATGTTCATTTTTATAAATCTTCGGAAATCATGGCATTAAACTCACTTTCCGGTTTGAAATATCTGGCCAGCAATGCCTCAAGGATATTGCACTTTGCAGTCAGAATCCTGACAGGCATACTGTTGTCATCTTTTTCATTTATCTGATCACTTAAAACATTCAAAACTTCCAGCAATTTCATGAATGACAATGTTTCATCAGTATTCAGCACAGATTGGGCACCAAAGGCTATCTCTTCCCTGGATTTCTTAACATTGCTGATGATCTTTAAAGCATCATCAGTTGTAACCTTTTGTCCGGCAACATCATTAAGCAACCTGCAGCGGAAGGAAGAGCAGATATTAGCCTTCTTCTGGTAATAGATTGAACATTTACCGTTAAAATAAGGGCATGGCATATTGAAAAATTCTCCATCTGCTGTTTTGAAGTAATTCTCCTCCATCTTCTCAGGCAGTGTTCCCTTTTCGCCAGCAAGGAGGGTACCCTTGTCAAAAAGAGTACCATCACAGCAAAATCCGCAGACAACACAAATTCTTTGTTCCGTTTCAGAAATTTTCACATCCTTTTGCACAGCAAAACTTCTTTAACCGTAATAACCATTGGTAAATTCGTGCAGGTATTTCAAAGAGATCAAGAATGAAAAGCAGTCAGGAAGGTCAGCATCCATGTTTTTACCCGAATGCAACCTGACATCCTTTTCAAGCAATTCAAAATTTACAAAATTCAGGTCCCTGTTCATTTTAAATTTCTCCAATTCCCTGAAAGTCCCGGAAAAAACCTCCCTGTTTACCCGGATTAACTTTGCAGCAATAACCGGATTGCTTTTATCTTTTGCCCAGGTAACAGGATCAGGCAGTATGCCATCGCCGGCCTCACGAAGCATCAATCTTACGAATCCGTTTTTAAACAGAAGGCGGGAAGGGACTTTCAGCATATATTCGATGATCCGCTTGTCCAGCAGCGGATACCGGTATTCTATTCCGTCGCGGTATCCGTGATTAAACCAATTTTCTGTGCGCTGTGAAAGATGTCCGAAATTCAGCAGTGCCAGGTGGACATCGCGCCTCGACCTCCATTTATAAAGCGGGGAATGTTTGAACCAGCGCACTTGAGTTTTTAAATAATGAGCAGATCGCCTGTTTTTAGGCCTGAAAGCCGGGAAATCCATTCCCAGGGCCGGCAATAAAATTTTTGAAATAATAACATTAAAAACTCTCACCGGATTTTTAACCGGATTTTTACGGAAGAGTGATCTCCACTGAAATTTAAAAAAAAGATCAGAATCAATTCCCCTGCTGTTAATACTTATAAATTCATCACCTCCCCACCCGCTGAAGATCAGATTAATATTTTCTTTCTGTGCATTTTTCCTTACGAGGGGTTCATGAAGGAATTTCATAATGAATCTCCAATCCGTATATAATCCGGAAAAATCCTCCTTCCTCAAGTTCGTAAAGACAGGTTCTATATTGCACTTCCTGCATATATCAAAAACTAGCTTCCGCTCATCAAATTCGACATCAAACTGTTCATCGTTTCCGGGCGACCATGAAAAACCCCTGAAGGTATTCTGATGCTGATAATACGATCTGGCCAGTGCAGCAACAATCCCGGAATCGAGTCCGCCGCTCAGATGAGCTCCTGCATTGAACTTTTTATCACACCTGATAAATACAGAATCTTTCACAAGCTCATTTAAATCACCTTTAGCTGTCTCAAAATCCAGCTTATTATCTTCAGTGATATTTTCCGGGAACCAATATTTTGTCATGGCAGGTTTCATTGTGCCGGATAATTGCAGGTAATGGCCCGGCAACAATTTTTCAACCATTGAACTTGGAAGGAGGTTTATATCAATCCTGTCAGGATCGTCAATAAAATTCAGCAGAAACCGGGGATCAATTTTCAGGTCACTGTATAAAGCTTTGCACAAGGCGGGGCCGTCAGATGAAAACCAGAATGAATCATCCCTGACCGTATAGCATACCGGCCTTATTCCCAGATGGTCGCGATACAGCAACAAAGAGTCAGTTTCGGCCATATATATCAACAAAAAAAAATCACCGTTAATTTTGTTAACAAAATCCTTCCCAAAATTTCTGAACAACATCAATGCCAGTTCAGGATTATAAATTTCCCGTTTGTTGATGCCAAGGCACTCCTGCAGTTCATTCCGATTGTGAAAATATCCCGACAACAGGACGAGTACATCTTCCTTCTCATTTATATACAAAAACTCTGAGATATCATTATTAAACAGGGGATGCAAAATCAATCCGCCTGAAAGTGACCGGCAGCAAAATTTGTGTTCAGCTGATCCCGGCCACTTCAATAATTCAGATAAAGAATTCATCTCTTTCTTATTTTCATAAGAAGCATCATGATTGAACAATCCGTACGCCACAGCCATTAATCAGTTATTTGAAGAGAAGAAAAGGGATAAGATTGGTTGATATATAATAAATTGCAAGAGAAGTATTTATTTATTAACTACATAAAAATCCTTATTATGTTAGATCATGCAAGTTAACTTTTTTAACCAATTGGAATTGTGCTATTAGGATATTTTTTGAAACGTCTCCCGTTTTTAATAAGTCAAAGTTACTATGAAGCTGCAGGTCCCGCGAGTCCGCTGGCATTCTTCTCTGTGTATTCAATTTTCCCTTGTGAATAAACTTTGGTGGTTCCCGATTTCACCGACAGCATATTAATCACAGGCGTTTCCCATATTTTTTTATTCTTCATTTCAATAATATTAATTGTCGTTTAAAATCCTTTATTATGAATATATTATAAATCAAAATTAATTCTAATTTTTAAAATAAAAAACATTTGACAACAAAATTTTCAACTCTCCAGAAAACAGATCAATATTGAACTATGGTAATATAATCACTCCCGCGCGGGACTATCTCAAAATTCCCAGCCGTCAGCCAGGCATGTGCTGAAATTTTTTTTCGCGGATCATGCTTCACACCTATTGAAAAAGTTGACGGCATCTTCCGCCTGTCCAGCATCCACCGGGCTGCGAAAGATTTTACCAGGCATACATTCTTCCAGAAAGCCAGCCTGTTAGCCCGGTCGATCGCACTCTTTATCTCTTTTGCAGGCCCGGAACTGTTCTCAAATTCTCCTTTCCTTAGTGTCTTTATGCATATTCTGAATGGCAGAAATATCAACATCAGTTTTGCGAGGTAAATAAAAAACAGAGCTTCAAAAAACATCAGTTTCTCATCTGCGGAGAAGTCAAAGAACTTTATAAAAAAATTCATAAATGCTCTATATAATCACTTAAAAACAACTTCATCTCCTCCAGTGAAATTTTTGCAGGCCTGTACACTTTCGATACTTTTACAGTTTTCGTTATCATCAACAGCTTATCAAAGTAGCCTGCCTCAGTTTTGGGCATCGCTGCCAGGTACTCCCAGCGGTAAACTTCATTACGGAGAGCCTCAAAAGACTCCGCCCCTTTCAGCACTTCTGCCCTGGTAACATTCCCGTCATAAGTCATAATAATAATCTGATGCAGAGGATGAGGCCGCCTATACCTGTTATTCACCGGAAAATAGTACTTCTCTTCGCCCGGCCGTACCTGTTTCAGGTTTCTTCTGTCACTGTTAAGCTGCTCCAGCGAATCATCCCACAATTTTATCCTGTCGGAACGGGGCACAACAGAAGGCCTGCCATTATCAAACACCACCGGTGAAACATCATCAGTCAGAAATTGTCCCCCGCTCATGCAAAAAGCTGCCGTCAGGGCAGATTTTCCAACACCTGAATCACCGCAAATCATAATCCCCTGATCCTTCCGGATAAAACTGCTGCCGTGAAGCGGCAAAATATTCCGCTGATGAAGAATTGCACCATAGACTGATCCGTTAAGATACAGTTCAACCGATTCTTTTGTTGCACCTTCAGCAGGCATATAATCCACCTCCTTGCCATTACAGGCATAGAAACTCCCTGTCCCGTCGACCTGCATCGCAAACTCCTCCTGGTTTATCTGCCATATCCGGTCTGCATAGACAGGTGCTGATACGGTACGGATCTTTTTCACCTTTCGCAGGATTACATCGTTAACCGGAAAATATAAACTCATTGCAGGCATATAATCCGGGACTCAACCGGGCAATAAACTATTACCGGAAATCATTATTTCAAAAGAACATTTAATTCGTATGGTAAACCGGACTCAGCTTGGGTATAAGCAAGGCCGGCTCTTTTTTAACATAACAATTCGTATAAACTGAATTCAGGGGAACATACTCGGGGATGACAATCATCATATATTCCACAAGCCCGTTGCTTTCTGCATCCTCCGCCCTGCTCAACAATTCAGTCACCTGCTGGTCCACTACAGCATATTCATGCTTTATAACCCTTGCCACCATTATCTTTTCATTATATGTAGGCAGCAACTCCTCTTTATTATTCAGTAACTCTTCGTACAGCTTTTCGCCCGGCCTCAGGCCGGTGATCTCAATCATTATATCTTTGTCGGGCACCAGTCCTGACAGGGAGATCATCTTCCTGGCAAGATCATATATCTTTACAGGCTCACCCATGTCAAAAACAAAAATCTCGCCACCCTTCCCGATGAAACCGGCTTCAAGAACCAGTTGCACTGCCTCCGGTATGGTCATAAAAAATCTTGTAATATCCTTATGTGTGACCGTAAGTGGGCCGCCCTTTTTGATCTGTTTTTCAAACAAAGGTATCACTGAGCCATTTGAGTCGAGGACATTCCCAAAGCGGGTGGTTATAAACTGAGTGGCATACCTGCCGGATTGTGACAATGACTGAACATAAATCTCGCCAATCCTTTTGGTTGCCCCCATTACGTTAGAAGGATTTACAGCTTTATCAGTCGATATAAGCACAAATTTTTTCACTCCGAATTCAACTGACAGGTCAGCCAGGTTTTTAGTACCCCCCACATTAACCCGGACAGCCTCACCCGGGAACTCCTCCATCAGGGGAACATGCTTATAGGCAGCAGCATTATAGACTATGTCGGGAGAATACTGCTGAAAGACTTTTCTGAGCTTTGCTTTATTAGTTACATCACCGACAATAACATGAAAATCGACATTGGTCTTTTTTGCAATAATTTCCTGCTGCAGGTTATAGAGGTCAGACTCAGCATTATCAAGCATGATCACCTGTTTAGTATGGAAACTGATCAGCTGGCGCACCAGTTCCGAACCTATCGATCCTGCAGCCCCCGTGACCAGTACAACTGAGTTTCTCAGTCCCTCCTCTATTTTGCGTGTATCAAGGCTAATGGCCTCCCTTTCAAGCAAATCAAGAATGTTGATTTTGCGGATCGACTCAAAATGAAGTTCACCGTTGATCCAGTCCTTCACTGCAGGAACCTCTTTTAAAGAGAGATGATTATTCAGGCACATTTCGGCAATCTCCTTTTTGCGTTTTACCGATATCTTCTGCTTGTCAATTGCAAATATTATCTCAGAAACTTCATTTTCAGGAATTATCTTTTCAAATGCCTTGTTTACTGAATAGATAGGAAGATCGAAAACATATCTGTCTTTTAATGAATTATCATCCTCAATAAATCCTATAATATCGATGTTCTCAGAAGAATCATTCTTCAGGGCATTATAAGCGATACGGCCAAGCTGGCCTGCGCCAAAAATCATTGCACTCTTTAAATAAGATTTATGCAGATTGAAATGCTGAAAAACAGTTTTTGTGATCAGCCGGGAAAAAACCATTCCTGTGGCAACTATCAGATTCATTATTATAATGACAGAGACAGGAAAATTAATGAAGCCGGGAATTTCATATACCCTGAAAACCAATGTTAAAAATGAAATAATAACACCCGAATAAATTGTTACCGAAATGATCCGGTTAATGTCTTCAATGTTACTGTGGCGTAATATGCCCGAATAAGATTTTGATCTCCAGAAATAAAAAAGGAAAACAGGAAAAATGACAGAAAAATGGACTACCTCCATTGATGAAAAAGCCTTGTTAATTTCAAAGTTAGCCCAGAGCAGATAAGCTACAAAGTATGATACCGGCAACAGCGACAAATCGAATAACAAAATTACCCATCGGGACAGATAACGATTTGAAAAGTAATGCATGAAAACATTCATATGCCTTTAATCTAATCAGGCTGTTTTTCATCCGGATGTAAAACATATAATAACTAACTTTGGTAAATGAATTAATTCACTACCAATTCAACATAAATTTTTATCCACATTTAAATCTCCCAGTTCCGGATAAAGATGACCCTTTTTGTTTATATGGCAAATTTCCGGCATAATTTCCTAAATACTGTAAAAAAAATCACATGTCTTGCAACGTTTTTTAAAAAATAGTGCAAGTTTTTTAATAAAATGTAATTTATTGGTTCTCCACTGAATAAACCACAAAAAAAATGGATATTCAAAGCCATGTCCTCTGATCTTTGTGCAGCTAATCACCCTTTTCTGGCCTTTTTTTCATAACAAAATTACTGGGGGCAATCCCTTCAACCCTTTTAAAGGCATTAAGAAAAGTATTCCGGTTCGTAAACCCTGAAAAAAGTCCTATTGTTTCCATAGTCAGTTCACTCGCCTTTCCCTCCAGGAGCAGCTTTTTTGCATAACTGATCCGCCATTTGTTTCTGTAATCACGGAAATTTTCCTTTTTCACCTCCCTGAAATAATAGTTCAGATGATGAACAGGTACACTTGTCATAAAAGAGAGCTGGGCAAGGTTAAAATCGTGTTTCAGATATGGCTGAGCTTCACTCATGCACTTTTCAATCTTCCCTCCGACAGCAAGAAGGTAGTCAGGTTTAAAGTGCGGGATATTATTATGATTTCCGTTATTATTATGCCTTAAAGGATGCTCAGCTTCCCTGTATGGCAAATTCAATATATTTTGACAGACAGGGATCCCGTATAAAACAGCAGGGAATAAAAACGGAAGAGTCAGCAACGCAAACAGGCCAATGATGGAGACAATCTGTAAGATATTCAGAGTATAGAACCATACCAGGTCATGAGTCAGAAAAGTTTTATAAAGCAGCACAGTGTGGCAGGTCACAAGGAGAATGATCAGCGATAATAAACTGATCAGCCACAATACCATAAATCTCTGCCCATACAAAACACGAGATTTCACTCTATTACTGAAAACTTTGATCAGCAAACCGGCCGACCAGAGTGTATATGCCAGAATCAGAACCGGCCGGCTAAGATAAATCACCTTCAGCGAAAAAATTTCATATAAAAATGTAGGTTTTACCATCTTCAGATAATTCGGATCCTTTACTATGCCAGTCGCAATTTCAACTTTATCCTGCCATGGTAAAAAAAAATGGGGAACAGCCGATATAAAAAATATGATCATTGGCACGAAATGCCATATATCACTCTTTTTTAAACCGGGATGGCCGGTAAGTACACTCCGTACGTACCAATAAATGGCAGGGCCTGTAATATATGACAGGTAGGTTATATGCATATAGAGAATACTTATCAGCATCACTGATTTAGAATAAAGCAATGCATACTGGTGAAATCCGTACAAGCTTATAAGCAAAAAGAAAATTCCCAGATAAATAGTTTCCGGATATTTCCTTGAATTAAAATAGATAAGAAGAATTGACAGAAGAATACCTATTAATGATAAAGTCAGTAACATTTTTGATTTTCGTTTTTAATCATTACAGAATAGACTATACAGGTAACTTTTAAGCAGTCAGGTAAATATCTGACCATTATCCGGCCGGTAAGACTGTTAATGAAAAATAGTATCCAGAGCCGTAAAAACTCTTTCATACTCAGCCTCACCCATGTTTGAACCCGACGGAAGGCATAACCCGTTCCTGAAAATCCTTTCAGAGGTGCCGTCGCCATAAAAAGGAGCACCCTCAAAGACAGGCTGCAGGTGCATAGGCTTCCAGAGCGGACGGCTCTCAATGTTATATGAATTAAGAACAGACTGGACATATTCACGTGTAACACCTCCGTTTTTATCAGGATCGATAATTATTGACGTAAGCCACCGGTTGGAAAAATAACCTTCAGGTTCAGGCTGAAATTCAACAGAGAATCCTCGCAAATTCACCTCTTTAAAATACTCCTTATATCTTTCGAAATTTCTCCGCCGTGCAGCCACCCGCTCACCGATAACCTCCATCTGTCCCCGCCCTATTGCCGCAAGCACATTACTCATCCGGTAGTTATAACCGATGCGGCTGTGCTGGTAATGCGGAGCATTGTCACGCGCCTGCGTAGCCAGGAACCTTGCTTTTTCAATCAGTCCGGCATCGTCAGACAACAATGCACCGCCACCGCTGGTAGTAATTATTTTATTGCCGTTAAAGCTAAGTATTCCGAACTGTCCGAACGAACCGCACATCCTGCCGTTGATATGCGATCCCAAAGCCTCAGCCGCATCCTCAATAACAGGAATATCATACCTGGAACCAACATCCAGTATCTCATCCATTTTGGCAGGCATCCCGTAGAGGTCGACTGCGATTATGGCCTTGGGCTTTTTAGCGGAAATCCGTTTCCCCTTTTTTACAGCCTGCTTCAAAAACCAGGGACTCATATTCCAGGTATCAGTTTCACTGTCGATGAAAACAGGAGTGGCACCCTGGTAAGCAATAGGATTAGCCGAAGCAGAAAAAGTCATAGTCTGGCAGATAACATTGTCACCCCTTTTCACCTCAAGCAATATAAGCGCAAGATGAAGAGCAGCCGTCCCGGAGACCACAACCGCCGCATGGTTCACTCCCGTAAACTCCTGCAATGCCTCCTCGAAGCCATCAACATGAGGCCCCAAAGGAGCGATCCAGTTAGTATCGAAAGCATCTTTAACAAACTGCATCTCCCGGGTTCCGATATGGGGAGCCGAAAGCCAGATTTTGGGGGAGAGTGTAGCAGATTTTTTGGTCATTTAGTAAGACTCTGAAATAATTTTAAACTACAATGCACAAATGGTACTATGCACATTAATTGAGGAAATGAGAAAAAATGATTAATCTATTCATTCGCTATATTTTCTGATAATTTATACCACAATAAACCCACGTACTCATGAACAGCACTTTCCATTTTATGGATATTATCCGAAGATGGAAATCCTATCCACCGGTTATAATTTTCATCAATCTTTACCAGGTGACATGTGGGAGCAGCAACAGGATCAAGTCCCACTTTTTGAAAAGAGTATATGGCCCGCGGCATGTGAGCAGCACTGGTAACAACAATCAATTGTGCGGTATCACCAAACAACTTCTTATATTCAGAAGCCTCCATCCGGGTATTCTTCGGAAGAGGCTGAGTCTTAATATATTTTTTCCCCACACCCATGAGCAAGGCAGTCTCAGCTAAAACCTTAGCCTGCGGCTGATTCCCCGAAGCACTACCCCCCGATGTAACAATAATGCTTTCCGGTAATTGGCGATGAATCCTGATCGCCTCTGAAAGACGCACCATAGCTGTAGGTGATAAACGGTCATTAGCAGGTAGCTGGTCATCATTCACATGACCGCCTCCAAGTACGACTATATGAACAGCATTATCAAGTCCGACAAATGTATCCGGATTAAAGACCGCATATCTGTCTTCAAGTCTTGAAACCAGCAGATCAGGCAGAAACGGAGTAGAAATTGCAAGCAGCCAGATCAGTGAAAATATTCCAAGAAACCCGGAAAATTTTCTCCTTCCCCTTAAGAAAAAAACAGCAGCCAGGAAAATCAGAATCCAGAAAACCGGTAAAGGCATTAATATATTTGAAAGGAGTGATTTAAGCATATTTATATCTTATTCTTCAGATGCCTTTTTCAAACTGGCAATCATCTCTTTTGAAGACTTATAAGTTTTAACTTCCCCCTTTTTAACATCTTTTATTGCACGGATGGTTTCTTCATTTGGCTCCCTATCTTCAAGATTCTCTTGCATAATTTTTTGAATTAAAATTCTATTATTCTTTTTGGCTTCCTCTGAACGGATTTTAAGTGACAAAATTATTAATAAAGCGAATGGCATTTATTTTTCCCCATATAAGAATAATTTTGCCATCATGTCAGCCAGCGCTTTTTACTCTTTTTTAGTTAAAAATTTTTCATATTTTAAGTAAGCTTTATCTGATATTCCGGAAGTTCTAAGTATTTTAAGTATATCCTCTTTATTAAAATTATTTTTAATGTTTTTGCTATAATATTCTCTATCAATAACGTTTTCTTTAAGCATTTTCCCATAATACATTTCCATTTCGTTATAACCTGATATCCAATTATGAAAAAATTGTCTTAATGCGTTCATATTGCAATCAGCGCGCCAATAAGAGGTTGTGCTTACAGATGCCTTTTGCCAGTTAAGTTTATTAAGGGTTTCAATAATTATTGATTCATCATATTTCAGATAATCGTAAAAAGGTATAATCATATTTAATCCATTTTTCATGAATATCCTTTTTTTGTTGCCATGATAATAATATTCCTCAATTTGGTATTTTAACGCATTAAAATTTTTTAATAATGAAGGGTTCCGCAATAATAATCGCAGATAACCAAGAACAAAATATATTTTACCATCTTTCCCTTTAGGATAATTTACCAGATTCATTCTGTAGTCAGTTGCTTCAAACGGAGTCAATCCTGTCAAAACAACGTTAAGATTTTCCTTATTTGCAACTTTAATGATTTCTTTAACAAGACCAAGTCTGCAACCTGTACATAATGTAATAAGACTTCCTTCATCAGGTTTGTTTATCCAATTTTCAAGAAAATGCTTTCCTGCAATATTTAAGCATGTATTATTAATGGTTATATGTTTTTTGCTATACTTTTTTGCAAAGGATTCAATGTTTTCAATTGTTTCTCTGGCCAGAAAATTATGAATTAAAGTGACTGTTACCACTTTTAACCCAAGTTCCTGTGAAAGATAGTACAATAAATAAGAGCTATCCTTACCACCACTGAACATTAAGAGACAATCATAATCTCTGTTTTTATTTAGCGATTTGATTTTATTATATAATTTGGAAATCATCATTTTAAAATTAATTGTTATTCAAAATTATTTTTATAAACATCTAATATTTTTTTAATTCCTGTTTTTACCGGAAGATACCAAAGAAATTTACACAAATTATGATTACTATCATAATCATTTTTTATAACAGAGATATTACTTCTCTCGGATATTTTTACTGAATATAATAAAATATTATTGTGTCACTTGATTGAACTATAACCGGTATAAAACTCATTCCAATTATAATCTTAGCATTGATAGAATAATGATTCATCTTTTAAATATCAACAGTTTATATTAATAATCTATTCAGGTTTTTATAATTTGAAACGATATAATGGGAAAAAATTTGTTTCTGGAAT
>CAZBWK010000029.1:0-7646 GCA_964495655.1 uncultured Prolixibacteraceae bacterium
AACCTCTGTCTGTGTCAGGCATGTATCTGTTTCGAAGTCATCCGGGCAGGTTATAGACGGGGCAGGTTGTTCAATATTAATCACCTGCTCACAACTTGTTTCATTCCCACAAATATCCACAACCGTAAATGTCCTGGTCACAACAATAGGACAATTTCCTTCTTGCAGATCGATATAAGTTATCTCTTCAATTCCGCAGTTGTCTGAAGCGGAGATTCCTAAGCTAGTGGTATCGGCTAAATTGATGGTTTGTGATGTGGTGCTGAATACTAGTCCTGTGGAGTCCTCCAAAACACTGATATCACAGCCTGTAATATCAAGATTCGGGGGACAGGTGAGAGAAGGTGGAATATTGTCATTTAGATTTATAGTTTGGGTGCAGGTAGTTACATTATCGCAATTGTCGGTAATTGTGAATGTTCTGGTAATTACTTCCGGGCAGCTTCCTCCATCACTTACATCCTGATAAAAAATTTCAAAAACATTACAGTTATCAGACACTAATCCGCCGATGGATTCGAACTCAGCAATACTTATAGAGGCAGGTGTTGAAGAAAAAGGGAATGGCGTCTGACTGTTGAATTCATCAATATCACACGCTTCGATGTCTAATAAATCGGGACATAACACGATTGGACTGATAGTATCAGATATTGTTATTATCTGCTCCTGTATTGTTGTATTTCCGCACTCATCTGTAAGACTCCATGTACGGGTAATGATTGTTTCATCTTCACAAGTCCCCACATTTTCTACATCTGTATAAGTTGCTTCAATATTTTCTGAACAGTTATCACTTTCATCTGTAACATCTCCGGTAATAGCTATTGAGGCATCATAACTACAATTTTCATCTTTGTAAATTGTAATATCTTCCGGCACAGTAAAGGTTGGTGATATTGTATCATCAATGCTGATGATTTGTGTGCAAGTTGCAGGACTTCCGCATGAATCAGTTACTGTAAATGTTCGGGTAACAATAATTGGACATGATCCGCTCCTGGAATCCATGTAATATATGTCACGAACATCACATTCATCAAAAACTTCTCCTCCTAACGATTCGAACTGTGCTTGTGTAATGTATTTGATTGTTGTACTAAAGGGTAAAGATGTATGTGTTTCTAAATCATCAATGGTACAACCAATGTATAGAGTATCTTCCGGACAATCGATGGACGGGGGCGTATTATCATCAATTGTAATAAGTTGCTGACATTGCACTTCGTTATTGCAAAGATCTTTAACTGTAAAAATCCGTTGAACTCTCGTGGGACAAGTACCGCTGGCAATATCACGATATGTTATTATCAGATTACAATTGTCAGAGGCATTTCCACCTGCCTCTTGAAGTTGGTCGAGGGTGATCTCTGTTTCAATAGTTGACAAAGGAAGACCTGTAAGTTGATCAAGAAGAGTAGCCGAACAAGCTTCAAAGTCAATATCATAAGGGCAGACTAATACCGGAGATTCTTCATCCGTTCGTGTTATTATAAAATCACAAGTCGCCCTGTTTCCGCATTCATCCCAGACTTCATATGTATTTGTTATTATTTCCGGGCATGTTTCATTATTTGAAACCGAACTGATTAGCTGAATATTATTATTTGGCACATTGCACGGAAAATCCAGTGTTCCTCCGGCTGCAATAAATTCATCGATATTTGAAATAATTAAAGTGTCTTCGGGACATAAGGTTGCGGTAGAACAAGTTAAACAAACCTGAACATCAAGAGTGAATGTTTCTGTGGCAACACAACCAAATTCAGATGTTGCGGTTACGGTATAGGTTATAGTTCCTGCAGATGTTGGTATGATCGTAAACTGTGAAGGGTCACTTCCTGTATGAACATCAGTTGAAGGAGACCATGTATAGGTGTATTCATCGGGCAAATCGAAATGTATCGAATCATCTGTACAAATTCCAACGTCAGTAATCAAATCAAAAACCGGACTTGGGTGTATAAGAACATCGAAGTTATGAATATCCTCATTACATTCCATTCCTGAAATGGTTTCAACAACCCGGACAGAGTACTGGCCTGAAACTATTGGAACATAATCTGAATAAGAAACATTTGTCTCTGAGTGTAACAGATTTCCCGTGCCGTCCGGACCATCATACCAATATATATTATAAGTATTAATAGGTATAGGTGTTGCCCTCAATGTGTGTGTTTCTCCTTCACAAAATTCCAGATCACCATCCAGTTCTATGTCTATTTCAGGAAATACATGTATTGTCACTGTATCACATGCTCCTCCACCATCCATGCAAACTGAACTTGAAATTGTCCCGCAAACTTCATATTGCACAGTATTCGGTGCATTTTCATCAGGTGTGAATACACTTGTAAAACATCCTTCAGTACATGATAAGTAGCTTTCGTAACCATTGTTGGAAATATCGCGCCATACAATAGAAGACTCATCAACATTGCCGTCCACTTCTATTACATAATCACAGCCCACCCTGGTGTTAATATCGACAGGAGCTATAACCCCGGATAGCTGTTTAATGTATACCTCTTGTGGTTCCTTTCCCGGTTTGCAAATTGTAATTATATGAATACCTCCACCTTCAACGCAGATTTCTGTGCCGAAAACACCTTCCTGCTCACAATCTAATTGATAATATTCACTGCCCCAGGAAGGTGCCTGTACATCTTGAACCTCTATGCTTACAGCCTGAGGGTGAAGGTAAACAGTTATCGACATGCAATGGTGGTTTGAAGGAGCATCACAGCATTGGCCATTTCTGGATGCACGGGGAGAAAACCACATACTGTCGGGATTATTTCTAAGATCAGCGTAGTAGTGGGGAACCCGTGACTGACAAATTGTACAATCACATTCATCGAGTACTGTAATAGTGTGAGTTTGTTCAACAAAGTTTCCACAGTCATCGGTGGCCCTGTATATACGAATAACAGATGAAGGACAAAATCCAGGTTGGGATTCAAGGCCTTCATAAGATTCATAATAAAGTTCAACTTTTACGCTTTCACTGCAATTATCAGTTGCCGTAATCGAGGTATTAATAGGGGGAATATCGTCAGGACATGTTACCGTAACATCAGCAGGGAAATTATCGAAAACGGGCGGAGTATTATCTTCCTGGAATATATATTGTTTAATAGTTGAAGTATTTCCACAGGCATCGGTAGCAGTCCATGTTCTGACAATTGATACCTGTCCGTCACAAACAGGCTGGGCAACATCATCAATATAAGTTAAATCAGGATCCGGATCACAGTTATCAGAAACGGTTGGGTAACCTATATTGTCAGGATCGGTACTTTCATTACATTCGACATTGATATTTGTTTCAGACAGTGTAATTGTTGGAGCAACATTATCAATTACTGTAATAGTCTGGCTTCCTGTTGTGGTATTACCACAATTATCTTCAGCTGTCCATGTTCTTGTAATGGTATAACTGAAATCTGTACATTCTCCTGTGTTGGTCCGGGTACTGTTTTCCTCGAAAGAAATTACAGGAGAAGGATCGCAGTTATCTGTTGCTGTAATCGAACTCAGTTCAGGGGGGTCTGGTATTGCATCACAAGACACATTAGAAATATTAGCAGGAATTCCACTTAGGGTGGGAGGGATGTTATCCTCAATTGTAATTTCCTGTGATAGTGTATCAGCATTACCGCAGGCATCTTTAATTTCATAATATCTGTATATGGTGCCTGTGCAGCCGGGATCTGAATCTGTTCCTATATATGCTACATAGACAATTCCCCCGCAATTGTCGGTTTTACCGGTAACCTGATTGGTGTTGGCAGCAGGTATATCTGAATAGCAATCATAAGGCCCGAGAGGAGTCAGTGGATTTGCAACAGGAGGCGTTGTATCTTCAACAAATATAAGTTGTTCAATATTAGTTATATTACCATATTGGTCGGTAAGACGGTATGTTCTTGTAACTGTATAGGAGCAGGTTCCGGATCCTGAATCACTGATATGCCGGGCATTAACCGGATCACCACAATTGTCATAAATATTGGTCAGGTATGCAAGATTAGGAGCAGGAATATCAGTGATGCAGTCATAAGGACCGAGGTCGGGCAGTGTATCAGCCGTTGGGGGAATGTCGTCTACAACTGTTATATCTACTTTACATGTGGTTATATTTCCTGAAGCATCAGTTACCGTAAAAGTAACGGTTGTTGTGCCGATTGGAAAAACATCACTTGCATTGGCACCGCCGTTGTTGTAGTCATTGGTGATTGTGACTCCTGCACAGTTGTCGGTGAATGTTATTTCGGGAATAGTTACAAATGCCTGACAATCATCTGCATCAGCCGAAACAATTATTTCATCTTCAGGACAGTTTGTAATTACAGGGTCTTCATCATCTGTGATTGTTATAGTGACAGAACAGGTTGATGTATTTCCAACCAGATCAGTTGCTGTGAAAGTGACTGTTGTTGTTCCTACAGGATAATTATCACTGGCATCTGCCCCTCCATCGTTATAATCATTTGTAATGCTCAGGCATCCACAGTTATCAGAGCAAGTTGCAGGAGGTACGGATACATTTGCATCACAACTTCCTGCATCAGCTGTTTGGTTAATATTTGCGGGGCATGTAATTACAGGATCTTTGGTGTCTTCAATAATAACAGCCTGGATTTGAAATGTGGTATCATCATTGACATCTACATAAAACCATGTAATCGTATAGGTTCCCTGTGCTGTATAGGTTAGAGGATCCAGCGTATTTCCTGTTATTGTAGTTTCACATGCACTCGTAGCTGTAGGAAAAACAGTGATGGTCGTATCGCATTGCGCCCTGATTGTCGGCAGGTTCTGGATATCAGGTTCAGGAGGACCATCGGTTGTGACATATACTGTTTGTGTCTGGGTAACTATGTTATTATTACCGTCATCGTATACCCAGATAATTGTATATGTACCCACTTCTGTAAATTCTGTCGGATCGGTAGTGGTTGCAGTAATTACTCCGCAATTATCAGTGGCTGTCGGGGGATTGACAGAAGTAATACCATCGCATATATCGCCATAGATATCAGGTAGAGATGAAAGGTCAGGAACCGGAAGCGTATTATCTTCAACCGTAACTATTTGAGTACATGTAGCCGTATTGCCGCTTTCATCTGTGGCAATCCATGTAACAGTTGTTATTCCTAAAGGAAATGCAGAAGGTGCATCATTTGTAAAGGTAACATTTCCACAATTGTCCGAAACGGTTGGAGTTCCTAATGAAACACCGGTTGCCTCACAGGCATCTGAGTCTGCATCAACTATGACAGGATCCGGGCAGGTTATTGATGGTTCTTCATCATCTGTTACTGTGACCAGTTGGGTGCACGAAGCAGTATTTCCGCTGTCGTCTGTAACCACCCATGTAACGGTAGTTTCTCCAACAGCAAAGGTGGAGTTGGACGGATCGATCTCTATTCCTTCAACAAAGGCTTTCACACTTGCCACACTGCAGTTATCGTCAGTAACTGGTGTTTCCAAAGTCACACCGGAAGCCTCACATGAACCAGCATCTGCAGTTATGGTAATATTATCAGGACAAGTAATGGTCGGGTCCTGGTTATCTTCAATTATTACTTCCTGACTGCAGGTGTTGGTATTTCCATTTATGTCAGTAACGGTGTAAGTTACAATTGTTGTGCCTACAGGGAATGAAGCCGGGGCATCGTTGGATGTATCGGCGACCCCGCAATTATCGGCTGAAGATGAGATCCCAAGCTGTACACTGGTGGCTTCACAAGAACCATTATCGGCAACATCATAAATGGTTGGCGGGCAAGTAATAGTTGGCAATTCATTATCCTCTACCACAATAATCTGAATACAGGTTTCTGAGTTTCCTGCATTATCAGTGACAGTCCATGTAATTGTGGTTTCCCCAACCGGATATTGGTTATTGGATGGAGCATCATTGCTTATTTCAAGATCACCGCTGGCAGTACAGTTGTCTGATACTACAGGTATTCCCAGATCAGTAATCGTGGCATAACATTGACCGGCATCCACCGTTGCATCAGTAATATCGGCAGGGCAGGTAATAGTTGGGTATTCATTGTCCTGGACAGTGACTGTTTGTGCGCACGTAGTATAATTTCCTGAAGCGTCAGTAACAGTCCATGTAACGATAGTTGCACCTACCGGGTATTGATCGTTGGCAGGTGCATCATTTATTATAATAAGGTCGCCACTTTCTGTACAGTTATCTGATACTGTTGGCGTACCCAGATCGGCAATGGTGGCATAGCATTGACCGTCATCCACTGTTGCATCTGTTATATCTGCAGAGCAGGTAATAGCTGGATCTTCATTGTCTTCTACAGTAACTGTTTGTGTGCAGTTGGCCGTATTTCCTGCATCATCAGTCACTGTCCATGTAACTGTTGTATTTCCAAGCGGGAATGAAGCCGGTGCGTCATTTGTTACAAAAGCCACATTGCAGTTGTCGTCAGTTATCGGAGTTCCCAGGTCTACGCCGGATGCTGTACAAGTGCCGGGATCCGCAGATGTAGTTACATCAGCAGGACAGGCTATAGTAGGATCTTGATCATCGGTAACAGTAATATCGAATGTACAAACAGCTGTGTTTCCTGCCGGGTCAGTTGCAGTGGCCGTAACTGTTGTTGTTCCAATGGGAAATAAGGTTCCCGGCTCCTGACTGTAAGATATTTCAGCAGAGCAGTTGTCAGATGCAGTTGCTTCAAATGTTACAATTGCCCCACACTGGCCTTCATCTGCTGTTTGTGTTATATTTCCCGGGCATGTGATAACAGGGTTTTCATCATCAGTAACAGTAACGTTAAATGAACAAACATCTGTATTTCCTGCCGGGTCAGTTGCAGTGGCCGTAACAGTGGTTGTACCAACAGGGAACAAGGTTCCCGGATCCTGACTGTAACTTATTGTGGCAGAACAGTTGTCAGTTGCAGTTGCTTCAAATGTAACAATTGCTCCGCATTCCCCGGCATCAGCAGTTTGTGTGATGTTTCCCGGACAATTGATAACAGGGTCCTGTGTATCAACAACCGTAACATTATAAGAGCAACTTGCCACATTGCCTGAAGCGTCAGTGATAGTCCATATAACTGTAGTAGTGCCTACGGGAAATTGGGCACCTCTTAGGCTGTTAGTACCATTAAAATCATTTATTAAAGTCCAGCCAGGGCAATTATCATTTGCATTAATCTCAAATCCCGGATCCGGAGCACCTGTTGCGGGAACCTGGTAATAGCATTGTCCGCCTGTTGCGTTGCGGGTTTGGTCAGAGGGGCAGGCTATTGTCGGTGGCTGATTGTCAATTACCTCAACAGTGAATGAACAGTTGTCTGTATTTCCGGCGGCATCGGTAGCTGTAACATTAACAGTTGTTGTCCCTACCGGAAAATTATAAGGGAAGGTAATAGGCGTTCCGCCAACAGAGTAAGTAATGTCAGGATTACCGCAATTATCTGTGGCAGTGGCGGTGAAACTCAGGCTGGCAGTGCATTGTCCTGCATCGGCATTGACGGTTACATTAGCAGGACAGGTTATAGCCGGTGGCTGATTGTCAACGACAGTTACAGTTTGTTCACAGGTAGCGGTCAGTCCTGCATTGTCGGTGACAGTCCATGTGACAGTTGTGGTTCCGACAGGGA
>CAZBWK010000029.1:7746-37839 GCA_964495655.1 uncultured Prolixibacteraceae bacterium
AAGCGACTCCGCAATTGTCAGAAGTGGTCGGGGTTCCGAGAGCAACTCCTGTTGCGGCACACTGTCCTGCATCGGCATTAACGGTTACATTAGCCGGGCAGGATATAGTGGGAGGCTGATTATCAACGACAGTAACAGTCTGTTCACAGGTTGCTGTCAGTCCTGCATTGTCGGTGACAGTCCATGTGACAGTTGTGGTTCCGACAGGGAATGAAGCCGGTGCATCATTGTCTACCGAAGCGACTCCGCAATTGTCAGAAGTGGTCGGGGTTCCGAGAGCAACTCCTGTTGCAGCACACTGTCCTGCATCGGCATTAACGGTTACATCGGCAGGACAACTGATTGTTGGAGCTGTTACATCTTCAACTATAATGGTTGCGGTTCCACCTTGACTCTGTGAACATCCATTGTTGTCTTCAACACTAACAAGATTATAATTAAAGGTTCCACTGGAACCTGTGGGGGCCTGAACACTGACCGAATTACCTGAGGTGGTTGTTGCCGTGAGGTTTGAACCGCCATTTATATTATATGTAAATGTATAAGGGGCAGTGCCATTTGCACCTGTAAATGTTACATCCGGAGGAGTACTGTTTGGACAAACAGTTGTTGAACCTGATACGGAGGCTGTTGGCAAAGGATTGACAGTAATGGTAATAGGGTCACTTTGAACAGGTATACTGTTTTCATCAACTATGGTAACAGTGTATGTCGTATTTTGTGTTGGGGATACAGTAATTGACTCTGTTTCATTATAAGTGCCTGCGGGATTTGAGCTCCAGATATAAGATTCTGCAGTGCCATCCGTGACATCAGCTGTTAGAATAACTGAGGATCCTGAGCAGATTATGTTTGACGGATCTGCAGTGATTTCTACAGACGTAGCAGCTAATGCAGTAAACTCCAAATCCCCGTTCACCCCGCTGATCAGAATTGTGGTGGGGCCAAGATCTGTGTTTTCAAGGGGTGACCAGGTGCCTTCTGAATAATTTGTTACGATCAGGCCTGAATTGTCACCTATAATATCTGAATTAGTAAATTTTGCTGTTATGTTATATTCAGGATTGGTTATTCCGCCGGTTGAAATGCCCCAATACCTGTCAAGGTAACTGGTTTCATTTAAATTCTCGGGATGTTTAGTGCCAACTGTCTTTAGTTCTATATATGATCCGGGAGATATGGATCCATCTATTATTTCCACAGTAAACGGAATTGGGTTCCCGTCTGTGTCGGCCAGTGGCAGATTATATGTCCCCCTGGAGCCAACCTTTATCCGGATGTCATTACCGTTCAATATTATATTGCTGTTATTGGCAAGATCTAATCTGTCGCTTATTTCCAGTTTGGTTTTTAATTTCAAATTTACATTAGATGCTGATGTTATATGATTTACAGGTATTGCACTTGAAATTATAAATTCAGAATTATCAGGAGTATTTTCATTACCAAAACGGAAGATGCCTCCCTCACTGTTTTTTGTCCCGTATCCGTCGATGAGCCCCAGATCCAAAGTTGTTGCCGCTGTACTCGGATTTTGAAAAACAATGGAGCCTCCTGTAAAATCCAGATATCCGTTTGAAGTAACATTCAATGATCCGGTGTTGCTCAGTCCGTTACCAACAGCACTCAAAATAACTTCTCCGCCGGATACAGTGATCCCGGAAGGCAGTCCCAAAGGATCCAGTGTTCCACGGGCTGTGTTTTCCAGTCTTCCTGCTATCTTTACAGTTCCTTCAGTGACTATAAATGCCCCGTCAACCTGTGTATGCACTGAATTACCCGAATTGGTCCCAAAGTTTGCTGTGCCGGATGTCACTCTTATTAAGCCGTTATTAGTAATGGAAAAATTACCGGTGCTAAGTGAACCTCCGTTTACTTCGAATCCCGAATTAGGAGGTATTTTTAACTCCCTGCTGTACTCGCAGCTCAAAGATGCACCTCCGGGGATTTTAATTAATCCGCCGTTCAGGGTCAGGCTTCCTCCGCCCGATATAGTTGTATTTCCATTTATTGTCAGGGTGGTTGCAAGGCTCTCCTTTGTGATTGTCAGTTCTTCAAAAGTAGTCGTCCCGTCAATATAAGCGTCTTCATTCCCCGCAAACTCAACCCCACCGCTGGTGCCTCCGTCGTAGTTCCCGTTATCTGTCCAGTTGCCGTGGACCTGTAATGTTTGGGCGCCGGAATAATTGACCGTTCCGCCATTTTGTATTTCCATGTTTTTGCAGAAGGCCGCTATATCAATAGTGACGGTTACTCCTGCAGGGATTGTAACATCGTCGGCAGCAGAGGGGGGATCTAAACCTCCCCAGGTTGCTTTCTCACTCCAGAGGCCTGACCGCACAGCTGTGAAATTTGCCAGAAACCCTTGCCCCGACTTCAGATTGACCTCTTCTTCAAGCACTCTGAGATGATGGCCGGCTGTGGTAATGTTGCCTTCCATGTCGGCAACGCTGTAAACCCTGGTGATGGTATACGGGCAGATATCAGAAATGCCGGTTTCGGAGATCAATCTGAATGTTGATTCGTCGAGCTTACAATTGTCAGCAGCGAATCCTCCTGCTTCAAGAAATTCAGCAAGCGTGTTAAATGGAGGAGGGAGGGATTCGTCATTGTAAAGGCTCATGCCGGCAGGAGGCAGAAGCAGGGGAGCTTCGCCGTCGGTTACTGTTATGTTAAACCTGCATTCAGCGATATTTCCCGCTTCATCAATAAATTTATACGTAACAGGCGTTGATCCTGTCGGGAATATTGAACCCGGCTCGTGAGACCTTTCCAAAAATATGGCTGAAGCCTCTGAACAATTATCAATAACAGTGGGTTCGATCCAGGTAACTGAAGCTTCGCATAAGCCAGGATCAGTTGAAATGTTAATGTCAACCGGACAATTACTTAATACCGGCGGCTCATTGTCGATAACAGTGATGAAAAAAGAGGTGTCTTTTCTGTTCCCTATGCCGTCACTGACTGAATAACGGACTTCTGTTATACCTTCGGAAAACCTGCTGCCGGGCTGGTGCGAAGCAGTCCATATAAGTTCATCCGGTGGTGTGCAATTATCTGTTATCCCCGGCATATCCCAGTTTACAACTGCATCGCACTTCCCGGGTTCTGTATAGACTGAGATATTTCCGGGAAAATTCATGAACCTGGGAACCTGGTTGTCGGAAATGGTAACTGTGAAGGAGCAGGTGGCTCTGTTTTGCCGGAGGTCGGTTATTGTACAGGTGATGATGGTTGCTCCCTCATTGAAGGTAAAATCATCTATTTTATTGAATCCTGTCAGCGGAGACCTCCCTTCAGTGGCTCCTTCCATCTCCCAGGTAACACTGGTGGCATTCTCGCGTTCGTAAAAAGCATTTAATTTGTCGGTGATGTAACTTGTGCATGTGTTGATGTCGGTATATATAGAGATGTCCGGAGGACAAAGAATTGTGACCGGGTACTGCTCAATGGAATCTGACATGTTAATATTATTGTCAGTAACCTGGTCTGTGGAGAATGAGTGCGGATGGGTTATTTCAGTCTGTCGGTATAGCAGGCTTTCAGTTTTATGATCCGGAACCTGGCCGGGTGGCCCGTTGATAGGATTGATGCCCCTCTCTTTTGTGTAATCAGAAATGATCAGGGGTAGAAACCTTATTTTATTTTCATAGTTTAAATTATATTCAGTGTTGTTCAGTGAGTATTTGGGGTGTGCCAGAGAACCGGTTATGCAGCAGAACTGATTTTCGTTTTCCACGTAGAGTAAACCGGGTGTGCGTTTGCTAAGTGAATTTTTAAATTGAATGTATTTGTGGGATGGTTTCAGATATAGAAGAGAGATACCAATTGCTTTGGATTTGCTATCCAAAACAACAGTAAAAAAGAATAGTGTCACCACAATAATCTTAATGACTTTTATGCCACTGTTGTTATTAACCATTACCATCACCAATTGCTCTTTTGAAGAACAATATAATGCAATTTACATCTTTATATTAAAATATATATAATGATGCCCGTATTTTTTTCCTGAAAAACAGGATTTGTATTTCCCAATCAATCTAAAACATTGCAATAATATAAAAACTCCTATAGAAGAGCAATATACAGCATACTTTTTTTATGTAAAACCCTAAAAAATATTGTTTTTAGAAATATTTTGCCCTGATATAGCTCCTTCCGAAAAAGTCCATGTCAAATCCGAGTGTGATCTCATAGGTTCCGTATTGATAAGGAAAGATTTCATTATAAGTTATATCAACTGCGAATCCCAGGCGAAGGTTATTGTCGAAAATCCATTGTGAAACAAAGCTCAGGGCATTGGCCGAGCGAAACATCAAACCCAGCCAGAGCTGTTCACGCAAAAGAAAATTGATCCCTAAATCATATTGCAGCGGCAGGTTCATCGTTGCCCTTATCATCATATTAGGTTTTACAACCAGGTTATTTAAAGTGATAAATCTGTAAACATATCCTGCAGCAAGATAGAAGCTTCTTATATCGGCAAGTGAAGAGTAGTTATTGATATTTGCCTTAAAATCATTTTTCATCATATTGGGTACCGAGAAACTGATATAATAGTCCTCTCTGTATAAAAATGCACCTACCCCGAAATTAGGAAGAAACCGAAGATCTACATCTTCGCCGAATGCAGGGTCGTATTGGTTATCCGGGTATAATTGATATTGGGTTAATGGATTTTTATAATTGAAAAAACCAAATTTTAATCCAAGCCGTAACCGTGTTTCAGGTGTTAGTGAAACCTCATATGCATAGTCGCCGAAGACCCCGAATCTCTTTTCCCTTCCATACTCATCGTTAGTGACATTTAATCCAAGTCCGGTAGTTTCATTTCTTAACGGAGTGTGAAATGAAAATACTTCAGTCAGCGGAGAACGGTTTATGCCGGTCCACTGCTTTCTTACAAGAGATGAGAACCCGATTTTTTCCCACATGCCCGCATAGGCAGGATTCACAACCTGCATATTGAACATGTACTGAGTCAATACAGGTTCCATCTGCCCTTGACTTTCAATCACAATTGAGAGAAAAATAAGGGCTGAAACAAACATTTATTTAATCCGGTTTCCCATGTTTTCGGAACAAAATTCCCTGGGCAAACTACGAATTTAATTCAATATAGGCAATAGAAAGCCTTTAAAATCGTACAAAGGATTCTCTTTTTGAATACCATTTAGCAGTGCCTGTCATCTATATTATATACTGCAGCCTATTTTTATTTTTTTAAGTGATTTAAAAAGTTTATTTTTAAAAGGATCAAATAATTAATTACTATGTTGAGATATCAGTTTGTATATTTTTTCTGCATGTCCATACTGGCTGCTTTTTTCGAAGGCCACACCCAGGATCAGTTAACGTGGCACGCCTCCGGTAATGGCGGGGTTGTTGCTGCCGGACCTGAAGAATCGGCACTGGCCGGCCTCGATATCCTGTCGGAGGGTGGTAATGCAGTTGATGGCGCTGTTGCTGTTATATTCAATCATGCAGTATCAGATTACGGAATGTTTTCCATTGGGGGGGAAGTACCTTTTATGTTTTATAATTCTGTAACCGGCAATGTTTTGGTTTTTAACGGTATGGGAGGGGCGCCTCTGGATCAGGAAGCAATTGACTGGTATTATGAAAACGGTATACCTGACAGGAATCCGGGAGGAATTAAAACTGCCACTGTGCCAAGTGCCATCAGTACATGCCTTGCTGCTCTTGAACAGAAAGGCACAATGTCTTTTGAACAGGTTATTGCGCCGACACTTGAACTTCTTGACAGAGGAGGAAAGGACTGGTATGAGGAGCTGGCTGTTACACTGCGCAGGATGATTGAAACGGAACGAAAAACAGATGGTACCAGGGAGCAGAAGATCAGGGCAGCAAGAGACAGGTTTTATAAAGGAGATATAGCAGATGAACTTAATGACTATTATGTAAGGGCAGGAGGTTTTCTCAGAAAAGCTGACCTTGAAGCTCACCAGACAATTGTTGAGGAGCCTGTTACTGTTAAGTACCGTGGTTATACAGTGCATAAATGTGATACATGGACCCAGGGCCCGGTGCTTTTACAGTCGTTAAGACTGCTTGAAAAATTTGACCTGAGATCGATGGGGTTTATGTCGTCTGATTATGTACATACTGTTATCGAAGCAATGAAACTGGCTTTCGCCGACCGTGATAAATACTATGGTGACCCACGGTTTGCCCAGGTGCCCCTCAGAGAATTACTGTCTGATGAATACACTTCGATAAGGTACCCGTTGATCGATCTGAAGAGAGCATCAAAAGAGATCAGGCCCGGCGATCCATATAAGATGAAGCCTTTAAGTGATGTTGTTGAATTCAGCCCCGGGGAGAAAGGTACCACTACCTGTGTGGTTGTTGATGAATGGGGTAATGTTGTTGCTGCAACTCCAAGCTCTAATCCTGTTTACGGTATTTGCGAAAGCCTCGGCATTGCCCATAACACCAGATTGAATACCCTGAACACCCAAAAGGGACATCCTAATGCTATTGAGCCTGGCAAAAGGCCCAGGATAACGCTTACCCCTACCATTGTTATGAAAAATGGCGCACCGGTGCTGGCTCTTAGCGTGGCAGGTGGCGATATGCAGGATCAGGTGACTTTACAGCTTTTACTTGATTTTATAGAATTCGGTAAAATGCCTGAAGAAGCTATAACAGCACCACGATTCCAAACACTTCATACAGAAGATTCCTTTAATTCAGATCCCCGTGCCCCTGAAAGATTTTTTGAAATTGGAAAGCTGGAGATTAACCAGATTGATCAGCCGGCAATTGATGACCTGACAGGAAGAGGACATGAAGTCAGTGTTGTTGATAAAACTATTGCATACCCCGTGATGGTTTATATCGATCAGACTACCGGAATCTCTTATGCCGCGAGTCAGCCAAGAAAAACAAACAGTAAATTTTCCGGGGCTCTTAAAAAGAGATAATTCAAATGAATTTAAAATTTAACTAAGTTATATTCCGAAATGAGAAGTTTGTGTCGGCGGAAACTGATTTTTTTTATTTTTGCCGGACAAAAAGAGCATTGTTTAGATCTGCGGGGAAGATTATTTTATATCGGACCCTTAATATTTAGCAGTGTCGGTTTAAGATATTCCCAAGGGAAAATGATTAGTTAAGAATGAAGAGAAAGTTATTAATTATTTCACTGGTTTTATTCTGTTTCAGAAGTATTGCCCAGGAAAGGTTTTTCCAGTTAAGGAACCTGAATAATGTGGAGGTCAAACTTTCTAAAATAGCATCGGTTGCTGTTACCGAAAGAAATTATTATGCTCCTGGTCCAGGAAATCTCAATATGTCTGTATTTGGAGATCTTTCGGGTGAGTATGATATTTCAGAATGGTTTGAGGTTGGTGCCACAGAGCGCATTGTAGGCATTAAAGATATTGATGGCTGGAGGATGGAGCACCGGCCAATGGTTTATGGAAACTTAAGTGCATATCTGGGGAAAGTGGAGCTGGGATTTAATAACCGTCTGGAATATAAAATCTCCAAAAATATCGACGACTATCTGAGGCATAAACAGTCCTTTGTTGTCGAAATACCGCCTTTAAAGTTTTCATGGTTAAAAATATATGCAGCAGAAGAGGGTTTCTACTGTTTTAATTATGAAAAATTCAACAGGGGTCGGCTTAGCTCAGGAACTAAAATAAAATGCAACAAAAATCTCGAAATGAAATTATATTACATGCTCGAAAGAAGTAAATTTGATCTTAAGTGGGCAAATACCGATATCGTGGGTTTCCACCTGAATGCTGATTTCTAGGGATTATTAGCTTGCTTTTAATCTGCGTATGCTGGAGCGGTCCAATTTATTCCGGGCATACTCTTTGGTAATCCTGATATGTTCAATCTTGGCGGTCGGGGCTTCGAACATTGCATCATTCATAATGTTTTCGCAAATGGCACGGAGTCCGCGGGCCCCAAGTTTGAATTCAACTGCTTTTTCAACAATATACTGCAGGGCTTCTTCCTCGAATTCGAGTTCGATGTTATCTATCTGGAAGAGCTTTTTATATTGTTTGATAACTGCATTTTTAGGTTCTGTAAGGATATTCCGCAGGGCATCCTTCTCAAGCGGGTCGAGATGTACCAGCACAGGGAGCCTCCCTATTATCTCCGGTATTAATCCGAATGCCTTCAGGTCTTGCGGTGCAATATATTGTAAAAGGTTTTCTCTTTCGATACGGTCGACCTCTCTTGCAGCACTGTATCCTATAACTTTTGTATTCAGCCGGTTGGCAATTTTTCTTTCGATACCGTCAAAAGCTCCTCCACAAATAAAGAGGATATTTTTAGTTTCAACTGGGATTAATTTCTGTTCAGGATGTTTACGCCCGCCCTGGGGAGGAACGTTAACGATCGAACCTTCCAGAAGTTTTAACAATCCCTGCTGCACACCTTCGCCCGACACATCCCTGGTGATCGAGGGATTATCGCTTTTACGGGCTATTTTATCAATCTCATCCACAAAGACAATTCCGCGGCTGGCAGCTTCAACATTATAGTCGGCAGCCTGAAGTAACCGTGTAAGTATACTCTCAATATCTTCACCTACATAGCCGGCCTCTGTAAGTACAGTAGCATCAACAATGGTGAAGGGTACATGCAACATTTTTGCAATTGTCCTTGCAAGAAGGGTCTTGCCTGTTCCTGTTTCTCCTACAAGAAGTATGTTCGATTTTTCAATTTCTGTTTCATCATTATCCATTGACTGTGTAAGTCTTTTATAATGGTTATAGACGGCAACAGCAATGATCTTTTTGGCATCATCCTGTCCGATGACATACTGATCGAGAAATTCCTTTATCTGTTTAGGCCTGAGAAGCTTAATTCCGGAGAGGTCGAAGGAGTTATTTTTTTTGATCTCCTCCTGGATAATTGAATAGGCCTGCTCTGCGCAGCGATCACAAATATGACCGTCAATACCTGCAATAAGCAGGGTTACTTCCTTTTTTGCTCTTCCGCAAAATGAGCATTTATCCATTCTGTCTTTACCAGCCATTATTTCATCTTATTAAAATTGTTTATTTATATGGTATAAGATGTAACTCGGATGTGTTTTAATCATACTCTTTTGTGATTTTACAATCATGCTCGTTTCTTTTTTTCCCGTTCTAAAATTTCGTCAATCATTCCGTATTTTACAGCTTCGGCTGAGGTCATCCAATAGTCGCGGTCAGCATCCTTCTCAACCTGTTTAATTGTTTTTCCGGTATGCTGTGCAATTATCTGGTATAATTCTGTTTTGATTTTTAATATTTCGCGCGCTGTTATTTCAATGTCAGAGGCAGGCCCTGTGGCACCTCCCATTGGCTGATGGATCATTATCCTGGAGTGTTTCAGCGCTGAACGCTTCCCTTTCGCTCCTGCGGTCAGAAGCACAGCTCCCATCGAGGCTGCCATGCCGGTGCAAATTGTGGCAACATCTGCTGAGATATACTGCATAGTGTCATATATGCCTAACCCAGCATGAACATGGCCGCCGGGAGTGTTGAAGTATATCTGGATCTCTTTTGTGGGATCAGTGGACTCCAGAAACAGCAACTGAGCCTGTATTATATTGGCTACTGTGTCATCAATGGGTACCCCCAGAAAGATGATCCTGTCCATCATCAACCTGGAAAATACATCCATCGAAGCAACATTGAGCTGTCTCTCCTCTATAATTGTTGGTGATATGTAACTTCCGTATGCCGAATTGAACCGGTGAAGGGTCAAACTGCTGATGCCTGCATGCTTTAAGGCGTATCTTTTGAATTCATTATCTCTTTCCATGTTTGTGTATGCTTAATGACTATTTAACCATAATTTTAATAAAAATACAAATTTACATGAAAAATAATAAATATTGCTATTGTTAGCCGGCCGATTACTTTATTAATTCATTAAATTCATCCTGTGTAACCTCTTTGTTCTGAAGGGTAATTTTGTTTTTTACTGTTTCAACTACTTTATCTTCAATTAATTTAGTGTAAAGTTTTTCTTTTTCTTCAGGTTTTTCCAGTATCATTTTTGCAAACGATTCAATCTGGTCATCAGGGACATTGTGTATCCCATACTGGCTGTACTGTGCATAAGCTAGCTCTTTGGCAAATTCCAGAGCTTCCTCATCATCCACTGTAAGTTCATTTTCCCTTATAAAGAAGTCTTTTATGATCTGCCATTTAAGGTCTTTTAAAAAGCCTTCGAACTCATTTTCGATTTGATCATCAGTGAGGCCTTTGTTTGTCTCTTTAAGCCATCTTTTTAGAAAAGCTTCCGGAAGCTCCGGATTGACCTTTTCGATGAGTGTATTACGCGTATCTGTTGCGAATTTTCGTTCCGAAGAGTTAAGTAAATTTATGGCTGTCTCCTCTTTGAGTTTTTGCCTGAAGTCCTCTTCTGTCTTTATTTCAGTCTCCTCGCCGTAGATCTTTTTGTATAGCTCTTCATTTAATCCGGCTTTTTTAAATTCGAGGATCTCTGTTATTGTATATTTAAATTCTGAGTTGAGGTTGTCTGCTTCCTCATGGCTTATTTTAAGCATGTGGCTGACTTCATGACGGTCTTCAAATGCTTTTACGGGGTCAAACACAATAGTATCCCCTGGATGTTTGCCTGCAAAGAGTTTTTTTATCTCTTCGTTTTTTATGCGATCGACAGCCATTAATACATCTTCCGGATTTATGCCGTCTTCTTTTTCTTCTCCGTTTTCATCAAGCTCTGTAAAATTGCCTTTTACCATAGATCGCTCTGTAACCTCTTCGGCTTTTTCATTTGTGCCCATCTGTGATGTGATGTAGTCGATCTGTTTATCGATCATTTCATCTGACACAGTGATGGTGTAAAAATCTATTTTATCATCTTCGCTAAGGGTAACCTCAATTTCAGGGGCAAGGGCGATATCAAAGACAAATTCAAAATTGTCATCTTCCTCCCAGTCTATATCTTTTTGCTGTTCAGGGTTCGAAAGGGGCTCACCCAGGATTTTAAGTTTTTCGTCAACGATATATTTGGAAAGATTGTGCGACAGCATCTTGTTAACTTCATCGAGAAGCACTGCTTTCCCAAATCTTTTTTTAACTAATGAGGCAGGAGCCTTTCCCGGCCTGAAACCAGGGAAAAAAGATTTTTGACGGTATTCTTTAAGTGTTTCTTCAACTGTTTTTTCGTAATCCGGCTTTTCGATCAATACTTTTATTACCGCATTTACATTGTCAATATTTTCTCTGGTAATATTCATCTGTTTAAAATTTTATTTTTTTTTAAACCGTTCGCTGAACCGAATGGCAAATGATACAATGATTAACCATTAGTTGCAAAAATATCCGGTAATGGCGACTTGTTTGCCATACCGGTAAATTTGTGCGGACGAAGGGACTCGAACCCCCACGCCGTATGGCACCAGATCCTAAGTCTGGCGCGTCTACCAATTCCGCCACGTCCGCTAAAACAGGGCGCAAATGTAATACTTTTTTTACAAAAAAGGAAAATTATTTCCACTCTACAACCGACCCTCTTAGTTTATTATGAAGTTCTTGTGGAAGATTCTCAAGGATCTCCCTCCACATTAGATTTATGAGTTTGTGCTTGGAAAAAAGCCTTGAATAAACCAGGCTGACTTCGCGGAGCGGCTTAAAACCGGTGAATGACCTGACATTTTTCAATCGCTTTTCAGACATCGAATACTTTGCCAGTTCGGGTATCAGGGTAACACCTCCTTCCTGGTCAATGATATTCATTAATGTTTCCAGCGACCCTGCCTCAAACTGGAAGGGCAAACTGCTGTCTGTCTTGCCCATTAATGAACAAAGATTGATCACCTGGTCCCTGAAACAATGGCCGTCACTTAACAACCATACTTCAGGAATTGCAATATCTTCGGGTGTTATATCTTTCTGACCGGCTAATTTATTGTCGGGGTTTACATAGATTAACATCTCTTCGTAAAAAACCGGCTTTTCAATAATTTTTTCCTCCTTAAGAGGTGTTACCAAAATACCTACATCGATAAGGTCTTTGTTGAGATTAAGGATAATATTTTCTGTGGTTTGTTCTACTATCTTTATAAGTATATTGGGATATCTCTTTTTATATTTTCCAATAAACAGAGGCAACAGATATGGCGCAAGTGTAGGAATTATGCCTATACGTAAAAGTCCTGAAACCTGGTTCTTATGGTCTTTTATTATGTTGCTTACTTCATCTGACTCTTTTATTATCACCCTCGCCTGATCGATGATTCTCCGGCCTACATCTGTCGGAATGAGTGGTTGTATACTCCTGTCGAAAATGATGACCTCCAGATCTTCTTCAAGCTTTTTTATTTGCATTGAAAGCGTTGGCTGGGTTATGGAACAGGACTCGGCAGCTTTGCCAAAATGGCGGTAGGTATCGACAGCTATAATATATTCCAGTTGTGTCAGTGTGACCATAGTTAGTTGATTTTTGGATTAAAAGTACAAAAAAATAAATGCATATTTAAGCGGGTGCATGAATATATCTCTAATTATCAATCTTATTCGAAAAATTAAAACTGCAATAATAAGAAGAATTTACCGTTTAGAAGCAAATGTTATATTTCCGGAAGATTTTTCTGACTGTTCTGTTTTTTTTGCACTTAAAAATTTAATAGTAATTTTGTATAAAACTACTAAAAATGAAACATACGTTTTATATATCACTGTCAGTTCTGTTTACGGCAGCTGTAATTATCTCATGCGGTCCTTCTGATGAAGACAGGGCAGGCCTTAAGCTGAACTATGCCAGGGCGCTTCTGGAAAAAAATGATACTGTCGACGCCCTGTTGCACCTCGACAGTATCCCAAAATTATTTCCCAAGGCTGTGTATGCTGTCAATGCTGCCAGGAACCTGATGAGTGAGATAGAGTTTGACCTGCTTCACAAAAAAGAAACGGAGTTAGATTCGTTGCGTATTAAAATTGCTGACCTGGAAAAACCATTCGATAAAGAGAAGACGCCATACGACAGGTATACCCAATATATACATAAGCGGCAAAATTTTCAGAGGTCGTGGGACAGGTCATATATCCAGGTGCACCTGGATGAGAGGGGAGAGCTCTATTTAAGCAGTAATTATCACGGGGAACAATGGCTTAACCATACCGGACTGAGGGTTTATGATCAGGGTGATGATGCCAAAACTGAAGAAATCCCTGTCGGAGACCCTGATAATCACCGGAGTGATTTTATGGAAGCAAAATGGGAGAAGGTAACCTATCGTAACGGCAAAGATAATGGTGTTATGGATTTTATTGCCAATAATACAGACCGGAGGCTGAAAGCTGTTTTTCTGGGAAACCGTTATCATTATATTATTCTGGAAACTTACGATAAGCAGGCTGTGAAAGATGCTATTGCTCTTTCTGAAGCTTTGAAGGAAAAGAAGAAGCTGGAGGATGAAATAAAGGGATTGCAGAATAAGCTTGATATCAAATGATCTTGTCAATCTCCCTGGGAGGTATGGCAAGGACAGACATATTGCCGTTTACCACAACAGGCCTTTGAAGCAGCCGTGGGTTTTTGGCAAGGATCTTTATCCATTCATCATCCTGTAAATCGCGGTCTTTATAGATCTCTCTGTACTCCCTTTCCTGAATTCGTACAAAGTCAAAGGGCTTTTTCCCCGATTTGTAAATAATGTCTCTTAATTCTTCTTCGGATATCCCGTCGGTCAGGTATCTTTTTATCTCAAGCTCATATCCCTTTTTTTCAAGGTACCTCAATGCCTCACGACTCTGGGCACAATGGGGGTTATGATAGATCTTAATAACAATATGGTGCCTGCTTTTTATATAATTGTAGTAATCCTCCTGAGCCCGGTATTTGACTTCCCTGTTCTTGTTATTATACTGATTGGTAAGTTCCGGATCGAGTATTCTGGCTTTTGTGTTATCTCTGAGCTGGATTTTCAGCATCTCTTTCAGCTCCTCTTTAATGTTTTCATCATAAACAGGACAGGCGACTTCAATCCTGCGGTTAAGGTTTCGGGGCATCCAGTCGGCCGATGAGATATACATTCTTTCATCACCTCCGTTTCCAAATAAAAAGATGCGCGAATGTTCCAGATATTTATCAACAATGCTTATGGCTGTGATATTTTTCAGGTGGTTTTTATCATCCAGTTGCATACCCATTATTCCTCTTATGATCAGGTCTGTTTTAACACCTGCCCGTGCCGCTTTAAAGATCTGTTTCATCATTACGGGGTCAATCAGGCTGTTCATCTTTAATATCATCCGGGCTTCTTTCCCCTGGTTTGCAAGTTCAATTTCATGTTCAATATGCTCTGTAAAAAAGTCACGCATAAAAAAGGGACTCACAATTAAATGCTTAAAACGATGGTGTTTGTAGTTTTGCTTGAAGAAATCAAAAACTTTTTCAACTTCATTTGCAATCCGGGGATCTGCAGTCAGTAAACCGTCGTCAGCATAAACGCGTGCAGTTTCTTCGTGGAAGTTGCCGGTGCCTATATAGGCATAATTTTTTGTACAGTCGTCTTCCTTACGTCTTACCCAGGCCAGTTTCGAGTGTACTTTCATGCCAGGTACTCCGTTAATTACTGTAGCTCCCTCTTCCTGCAGTTTGTTAGACCAGTAAATATTTGCTTCTTCGTCAAATCTGGCCTGTAATTCAATAATTACAGTAACCTCCTTGCCATTTCTCACAGCGTTAAGCAATGCATTGATCACTTTTGAGTCTTCCGCTACCCTGTAAATAGTAATGCCTATTTCGGTTACCTGGGGATCAATAGCTGCTTCCCTCAAAAAATCAAGGAAATGGTTGAATGACTGGTAAGGATAGTGCAGCATCACATCTTTGCTCCGGAGTACACGTAATATGCTGGTGTGAGGCGGCAGGTTTTTATTGCGGAACGGCGGCAGTTTAGGATAGTAATGCCTTTTTTTTCCAATCTCCGGAAAATTCATAAAGTCCTTATGATTATGGTACTTGCCCCCCGGAATGGCATTATCTTCATTGTCAAGTTTCATTTTTTTCAAAATGAAATTCAGAAAATCCTCAGGTATGCCGCGATCATAGATAAGTCTTACCGGTTTGCCTTTTTTTCTCTTTTTAAGGCTGTTGCTCATTTTTTCAATAAAGCTTTTTGAGATATCATCGTCGATATCGAGCTCCGCATCACGAGTGATCTTTATCGTGTAAGCTTCATAAACATCATAATCGAAATAGAAAAAAAGATCCTCCAGACAGTAGCGTATCACATCGTCGAGGAACATCACGTACATCTTTTTACGATCTTTTGGCAGAACTAAAAACCGGGGAGCAGAAATGCCTGGTATTCTGATCAGTGAATAGGCAAAGTCATCAGGGTCGGCACTGCCCGACAGCTTGACAGCAAGATAAACCGAACGATCTCTGAGATAAGGGAATTTATTTTTCCTGGTCAGCATGATAGGTACCAGGTTGGGAAGGATTTTTTCGTAAAAGTATTTTTTGACAAAAACTCCCTGATCGTGTGTCAGGTCATTTTCATTGATAATAAATATATTGTTCTGGTTAAGCTCTGTGATAATATTTTTAAAAATATTCTGGACTTTTTCCTGTTGTTCAAATACAATCCTTTGGATCTCTTCATGTAACTCATGAGGTGTATAATTACCCAGCAGGTTTTCTTCATCCTTCCCGAGGTCGACCATTCTTTTTACGGTGGCAACCCTGACCCGGAAAAATTCATCAAGGTTATTGGAAAAGATACCTATGAACCTTATCCTTTCAAACAGGGGTGTATCGGGGTCCTCAGCTTCCTGCAGAACTCTTTCGTTAAAGGATAACCAGCTGATTTCCCTGTTTATGAAATTTTCGTTGGAGTACATATCAAACTATTTCGTTAACAAAGCTAACAATTATCCAAAGTTCTTAAAAATAAATCACAAAAACCAAACCGCAGGGCAGGACAGGGAAATTTATTTACCTCCGAATTCCATGAGCCAGGCTTTTATCATATCGTCGAGGTCACCGTCAAGCACTGCATTTACATTTCCGGTCTCATAGCTTGTCCGCAGGTCCTTCACCATTTTATAAGGCTGAAGTACATAAGAGCGTATTTGTGAACCCCACTCAATTTTCTTTTTCTGAGACTCTACCTCCATCTCTTTTTCCCTTTTTTTGCGGAGTTCCATCTCGTAAAGCTGCGATTTTAAAAGCCGCAGGGCGTTATCCTTATTGCCCGACTGTGAGCGGCTCTCAGTGTTTTCAATCACAATGCCACTGGGGGCATGCCGTAAACGCACTCCTGTTTCAACTTTGTTTACATTCTGACCCCCGGCGCCACTGCTGCGGAATGTTTCCCAGGTAATGTCTGCCGGATTTATATCTATCTCTATAGTGTCATCTACCAGAGGTGCAACAAAGACCGAAGTGAAGGAGGTCATCCTCTTATTTTGAGCATTGAAAGGAGAGAGCCTGACAAGCCGGTGAACTCCGCTTTCACTTTTAAGGTAACCGTAAGCAAATTCACCGTCAATTTCTAAAGTGCAACTTTTTATACCTGTCTCGTCACCCGGCTGAAGGTCTGCAGTCTTTATCTTATAGCCTTTATCATCACACCAGCGGGTATACATGCGCAGCAGCATCTCTGCCCAGTCGTTGCTCTCCGTGCCGCCTGCACCTGCATTGATCTTTAAAACTGCCCCCAGTTTATCTTCTTCGTTGCGGAGCATGTTTTTTGTCTCCAGCTCTTCTACCTTCCTCACTGTCTGACCGTAAACAGTGTCAACCTCTTCTTCAGATGCCTCTCCTGCTTCGAAAAACTCATAAATAACACCGAAATCTTCTACTGCCTGATTTACATTTTCAAAGCTTTTTGTCCAGTCTTTTATAGACTTTATTTTACGCATCCTCATTTCTGCTTCCTTCGGATCAGACCAGAAATCAGGATCCCGGGTATGTAGTTCTTCCTCTTCTAACTGAATTAATTTTGCATCGTAGTCAAAGATGCCTCCTCAGAGCATTCCGGCGCTCATTTAAATCTTTTATCTGTTCTTTTGATACCATATAAAGAAATCTTTTTTCGACTTGCAAAGGTAATAAGTTTTTGGCTATATAGGAAGAAAAATCCGGATATTATGTTTAGTGAAGTATGCTGTTATTCAATTACGCGGTTCAAATAACGGTGAATAAGTTCAGGTTCAAATCCTCTGTTTTGGGCGAACCTGATTATTTGTCCCATTTTTTCATACTTGTTTTGTTTCTTTATTGTCTTAGCCTTCTCTTTCATAGTTTTCAGAAGGGTTTCATAGTATCTGTTTTCATCTATCCGGTCAAGCCCTTCGTTTATCAACTGCTCATCCAATCCTTTCAGCTTCAGATAATAGCGGATCTTTATTTTTCCCCATCTGTTAATTCTGAATTTCTCAGAAATATAGGAACTGATATACCTTTCATCATCAATAAAGTTATCTTTTTTCAGCTGACTAATAATTTCTTCAGCATCTTTCCCGGTAATCCCTGAAGCAATAATTTTTTTCCGGATATCATTGGTGCATTGCTCTGACCGGCTGCAAACAGCTGCCATTTTTATTTTTACTTCTTTGATCTTATTGTTTTCGGCAGTCATGGATCAGGATCTGTTTTGATTGTTTGTATAAAGGTAATAAAAATTACCCAAAGGCAACAGTTGTGTTGATATAAACTGTGGTTCAATCAAGTATTCCTGTCAGTACGACTGAATCTTTCCAGCGATAGATCTCTCCTTCGTAATTGAATAATTCCACTGTCACTATATATATTCCCAAAGGCTGACGCTTCCCTGTTTTGTCGGTGCCGTCCCATTTGATCTCACCAGTTGTGCCAAGTATTTCATTTTTAATGAGGGACACTACAAATCTGCCTGATTTGTCATATATATTTATATTGCCTGCGAATCCCGGCTTGTCGAGCGAATAACTGATAATAAATTCGTCGTTGAAACCATCCGTGTTTGGAGAAAATGATTCTGGCCTGAAGCTTACAACCGGACTGTCAGGTATATCGTTCTCCTGTTGCGAATTTTTGCATCCCGGTGTTCCGTAACCTGATGCCGATGAGGCTGATTGCCAGTTTGCTTTAGAAGGATTATTCATTGATACTCTTTCCAGCGATACACCTTTATAATTTCTCAAAAAACGTGAGTGCATCTTTTCATTATAGTGCATTTCATCGATAACCATAAAATCTTCGTTCAGCAGAACCACATATCCCTCGTCATTATTGAAAGCAGGCAGTTTGTCAACTTCATAAATTGATCCGGGACAGCAGTAATGATAGTTTTGTATTATGTCCTGTTCATCGGTAGTCAGCACAAGAAAGGACTCCGGCAGTAATTCAGTCCTTTCATTGAAAACAGATTGTATTTGTTTGAGGTTAAGGTCTTTGTCGCGGTTTGCAATATAAAGAAAGTCAACTGCGCGTTTTTCTTTCGAGGGGTTGCAGATCTCCACATAATCTTTTCCTCCGGGGAAGGGATTGAACAGCACCTCCGATATTAGTATTTCTTGTTTTTTAAGCGGAGGTAAAGGCTTCTGTTCATGCCACACCTGTATATTATCAAGAGTCACTTTATCGTTGGAATAGTGATTGGCCATTTTACAGATTATCTGCAATTTACCTCCCTTAAGGTTTAACTGCTCAGATACGGCTGAGCCCCAGTTGCCTGCATTGTGCCCGTTTTTATCAAACATGACCGGATTATCACTATCGAGTTTGTAAAATGCTTTAAGATATTTGTTGTCAGTATTGTTGCCACTGCCTGTCTCATAGGCAGTCAGGCTGATGTTCACCTCGCCGGATCGGGAGATATCGATCATTTCTGAAAGCCATATCACTTCACCTGTCATTTTGCGACATTCGAACCTGCCTCCTGATGTGCTCACTGTTTTTGCATAACTGTCGGGACCGGGCAGGGATATGCCGGCAATATCAAGCGACCATGATGTGATTTCTGAAAAATCGGAAATAATATTTCCATTCCGGTCACACCAGACTCCTTTACCGGGGATATTAAAATTTTCCTTCCAGATTTCCTGTGAAACAGACGGGTTAACAATCCATGGCAAAGTGAACGTTAAGATTTTTAGAATAATACGTAACATTCCATTTCCAATTGATTGCAAAATAGTAATTTTACTTCAATTTTGAAAATAATCATTTTTTAAATTAAAAATTATCAGTAATGAAGGTAGCAATAGTTGGAGCCAGCGGTGCTGTAGGACAGGAATTTCTGCGTGTACTGGAAGAAAGAAATTTTCCACTGGATGAGTTAGTACTTTTCGGATCAGCCAGAAGTGCAGGGAAACAATATGAATTTAAGGGTAAAAAGCTAACAGTCAAAGAGTTAAAACACAATGATGATTTTAAGGATATTGATATTGCGCTGACCTCTGCCGGCGCCGGAATTTCGAGAGAGTTTGCCGCTGATATTACTAAACATGGGACAGTTATGATTGATAATTCCAGTGCATTTCGTTATGATGACGACGTTCCTCTTGTTGTTCCTGAGGTTAATGCTGAAGATTCGCGTAACAGGCCACGGAATATAATTGCCAATCCGAACTGTTCGACAATTCAGATGGTTGTTGCACTGAAGCCTGTCAATGACCTCTCTCCGGTAAAAAGAGTCAGGGTGGCAACATATCAGGCAGCCAGCGGAGCCGGTGCGCAGGGCATGGCAGAGCTGGAACAGCAGGTCAGGGAGGTTGCCGAAGGCCGCGATGTGACAGTCAGCAAGTTTCAGTACCAGTTAGCTATGAATATAATTCCGCATATTGATGTTTTCCTGGATAATGACTATACGAAAGAGGAGATGAAGATGAACTGGGAAACAAAAAAGATAATGCACACCGATGCTGAAGTCAGTGCGACATGTGTTCGCATTCCTGTTGCCAGAGCTCATTCCGAAGCTATCTGGGTTGAGACAGAAAGCGCCCTGTCGGTGGATAGCGTCAAAGCGGCATTCTCAAAAACTGAAGGTATAACAGTAATAGATAATCCTGCAGAAAAGCAATATCCAATGCCTCTTTTTGTAGCCGGGAAAGATGATGTTTATGTCGGGAGAATACGTAAAGACGTCACTGATCCCAACAGTATTACTTTCTGGTGTGTTGGCGACCAGATTAAAAAGGGAGCTGCGCTTAATGCAGTTCAGATTGCTGAATGGCTTATCAGTAACGGTGAAATTTAGTTCATTAATATTCAGACGACTGATCCTCAATATCATATAGATAGTCGTTATAGGGGAAACGTTGTGAATGAATTTTTTTGACTTCCCGGTACAGTATACTTTTAAACTCTGCTATATTTTTCTTTTGGGTGGCTGAGATAAAAATTGCCGGGTTGTTGTTTTTTGCAAACCAGGATCTTTCCCAGTCGGCAAGGGTGAAATTCTCTTTGGTGCCCGGAGTAAGGTCATCTTGATCTTTTTCAATGTGAGAGTAGGCATCAATTTTGTTGAACACATAAATATTTGGTTTATCTCCCGATCCGATATCTTTAAGAGTGTTGTTCACTATTTGTATCTGTTCTTCAAATCCCGGGTGTGAAATATCTACGATATGAACCAGTATGTCGGCCTCTCTCACCTCGTCAAGTGTGGATTTAAAAGATTCCACCAGGTGATGTGGCAGTTTTCTGATGAAACCTACCGTGTCAGCCATCAGGAACGGAAGGTTGCCTATCACCACTTTTCTGACAGTAGTATCGAGAGTTGCAAATAACTTATTCTCGGCAAACACTTCAGACTTGGCCAGTCTGTTTAAGATCGTCGATTTACCCACATTTGTATAGCCGACCAGGGCTACTCTTACCATTTTGCCCCGGTTTTTGCGTTGTGTTGCTTTTTGTTTGTCGATCTTTTTGAGTTGCTCTTTCAGGTGTGCTATCTTGTCTAGTATTATCCTGCGGTCAGTTTCAATCTGTGTTTCACCAGGCCCGCGCAGGCCGATACCTCCCCGCTGACGTTCAAGGTGAGTCCACATTCTTGTCAGGCGCGGCAGCAGATACTGGTATTGAGCCAGTTGCACCTGCGTTTTTGCATGTGCTGTTTTTGCACGGCTGGCAAAGATATCCAGGATCAGATTTGTGCGGTCCAGTACCTTGCATTCGAGTCTTTTCTCAATATTTCGCAACTGAATGGGGCTTAGTTCATCGTCAAAAATTATTGTGGAAGCATCCGACATTTTTATGTAAGCATCGATCTCTTCCAGTTTCCCCGGCCCAACAAAGGTGGAAACATTCGGATCATCCAGTTTCTGGGTGAATTTTTTCAATACAGTTGCCCCTGCTGTTTCTGCCAGAAACTCCAATTCATCGAGATACTCGCTAACCTGTTTTTCATCCTGGTCCCTGTATATCAATCCAACAATTACAGCTTTTTCTGCTTCAGGAGTTGTGTCAATCATATAGTGGATTTAGTGCATAAAAAAACCCCTGACCCCGGAAGGGATCAGGAGTCTTAGTATAAAAATATCTTTTATTGTAACACAAAGTTGATAGGAACGGTATATGATACCCTCACCGGTTTGCCACGCTGTTTGCCCGGCTTCCATTTGGGCAGCATATTAACAACGCGAAGTGCTTCTTTATCAAGTGAAGGGTCTACACCTCTTGCAATCCTGGCATCAGAAATGCCACCATCGGCGTCAACAACAAATGTTACATAAACCTTACCCTGAATACCGTTTTCCTGGGCGATGACCGGATATTTAATTGCATTTGCAATAAACTGTCTCAGGGCCATCTCGCCTCCTGGGAATTCAGGCATGTCTTCAACAATGAAGAACACTTTGGTCTCTTCCTCTTCCTCTTCCTCGGCGACATTAGTCGTGACAACCGGGGCCACATCAATAAAAGTTTCAGCATCAGCTTCTGTGTCTTCGATTTGAAGTTCATCCTCAATATGTACATCATCGGCTACAATATTTAAAACCTCTACTACTTTTGGCGGAGGGGGAGGGGGTGGAGGAGTGTTCTGCTCTTCACGTGTTATGGGAATAATTTCTTCTTCTACCTCTTGTGTCTGAATCTGACCGAGTGATTGGGTCTTTTTGGGTGTGGCTTTCCACTCAAAAGCAAAAAGAATTAGTCCTAATGCCACGACTAATCCAATACTAAGGAAGATATTCCTTTTATTTTCAAGGTCTGCTTTTGGTGTTTTTTTAAGTTCCATAGCGTTATTTTTTTATGATTTTCCTAAAAATACTGTTCCAAATTTGCCGGATAAAGATAAAAAATAATTGTCATACGCAAATCAAATTTCATTTAAAATCATTTTTTAATCTTCTACCGGCTTGTAATATAGTACATAGCCGCTAAATTATTTTTTATTACTCTATATAATATATGCCGCAAAAACTTTACCAAAGTTGCATATTATTCGAGGAAAATATTTATAAAATCAGCAGCGGCTACCTGGTTTTTATTTTTTATCGTCCTCCTTCCGTTGGAAAAATTGGTTACGGCGCATTGACTGTATACAGTGCAATCCCCTTTTTCACCGGGTGAATAGCCTTTGCAAACACGCAATACATCGGGTGAAATCTCATCTATTATGACAATTTTTCCGTCTCCGTATTTTAATCTTCCTAATTCAAACTTTCCGTCGATTACATGAAGGCCCTTGGAAGCGAATTCGTGTGATACAATATCTGCTATATCTTTGACCAGTTCAACGCTTGCTTCTATTTCCCCCCTGTCCATTGCCCCCGTTTCTTCCAAGGCTTCAAAGGTGATAAGAATATCATTTTCCCCTTTTGTCCATGCCTCCACAACCTTGTGAATGTTTTTACATGGCCTTACGAAAGGGTATCTCCGCCAAAAACTTCCTGTTGCATTGTTTCTCCAGGTGAACTCCAGGTTCATGAGTGGTTCTGCTCCGGGTAACCCGGCCGAATATGCCGGCATTGATAATGCATTGGCAGGCTCCACGATCATTTCGTTCTCTTTTACTGTATCGATGTAATGCGAAGGAATGCCTTTTTCTTTGAGAAGCTTAAAGAAATATGTGGCAAATCTGCAGGCTATTGCTCCCTTACCCGGGATCTCGCCAACGACAGTGTCATATCCGGGATCAAAGACAGGCTTGCCGTTTTCGATATAGCCGGTGGCCTCATCTTTAAAAACCAGCCTGTATTTACCCTGATAGGGGCCTTCTGTAATATCGTATACATTTTTTGATTTTCCGCTGTAGATCAGGTTGTTTTCTGCCATGAGTATGTTTCTCCTTTTAAGTTTTTGGTTGATAAAAATATTAATTTTTGTAAATAATACTGCCTGTTATTAATTAAAGTGTAACTGTCTTTTTGTTTTTTCAAAAATAATGAATTTACAGAAATTACATTCTGTTATTTTTAAAACTTAGTAATGGCTCTTAAAAAGATAATCAGCCGGCATAATATTTAAATTAATGACCGGATTTGGAAATTTAGTATTAATTTTATAGTTAAAAATGCAGAATATGTATAAGATCAATCTACGCCGTATGAGTTTTTTGCAGGGTATCTCTATCTTAATACTGACCGGCTTATTTTTCAACTGTTGCGAAAAATCAGGATATTCGCCGTCCGAAAAACAAAACATCCTCTTTGCTTTTGCTGATGACTGGGGCAAGTATGCAGGGTGTTATGCAGAAATTGAAGGCAACCCCGGATGGCAAAAACTGATAAAAACTCCCCATATTGACCGTGTGGCAGGGGAGGGAATTCTTTTTAACAATGCTTATGTAAACTCTCCTTCTTGCACTCCCTGCCGGAGTTCGCTCTTATCAGGCCAGTATTTTTACCGTACCGGAAGAGGGGCTATTCTGCAGGGCGCTGTATGGGATACCCTGATCCCGACGTTTCCCCTTTTACTGGAGAAAAATGGTTATCACATAGGATATACATATAAAGTCTGGAGTCCGGGAACCCCCAGGGATGCTGGTTACGGGGGAGAGAGGACCCGCTACAATCAGGCAGGCACCAAATTTAACCAGTTCAGCCAGAATGTCACCCAAATGGTCGAATCGGGCATAACTATTAAGGAGGCTAAAGAGGTTTTACTAGATGAGGTGAGAGCAAATTTCCGGACTTTTTTGGATGCTGATGAGGAGGGAAAGCCGTTTTGTTACTGGTTCGGACCTACCAATACCCACCGGAAATGGATAATGGGGTCAGGTAAAAAGCTATGGGGCATAGAACCTGATGATCTGCAGGGAATAATGCCCCCGTTTCTTCCTGATGTGGATACGGTGCGCGAAGATTTTGCCGATTACCTGGGTGAGGTAATGGCTTTTGATGCAGGACTGGGGGCGCTGCTCGAAATGCTTGAAGAACGGAAAGAGCTTGACAATACACTGGTGGTGGTTAGCGGTGACCATGGTATACCGGGCTTTACACACGGCAAATGTAATTTGTATGACTTTGGCACAAACGTAGCTTTAATGGCCCGCTGGCCATCTGTTATCAGGCCCGGCAGGGTTGTTGACGATTTTGTGGTCCTGATGGACCTGGCGCCTACTTTTCTTGAGGCAGGGGGAGTCACGATCCCTGAAATAATGACGGGAAGGAGCTTGCTGAATGTTTTTAAAAGTGATAAAAACGGATTGGTCGATCCCGAAAGAACTTTTGCTGTTACAGGACGCGAAAGACATGTAGGGAAAGCCAGGGAGGGTAATCTGCCATATCCCCAGCGAGCGATCCGGACAAAGGATTTTCTCTATATAGTTAATTTTAAACCAGACCGCCGGCCAATGGGAGACCCTGGTGAGGTGAGCAATGGGAATACTCCCGGTTTTGATGAGCTGGCAAACAATACGTTTGCAGGTTTTGCCGATATGGATGCCAGTCCGGCCAAAGCCTGGATCATCCGGAACCGCCACCTTCCGGGCAATGATGTTTATTATCAGTTTGCTTTCGGGAAAAGGCCGTTGGAGGAACTTTATGACATAAAAGCAGATCCTTTTCAGGTCAATAATCTGGCTGATGACCCGCATTATAATGAGATCAGGGAAAGACTCAACAAACAGTTGATGGATGAGTTGCGGACTACCGGAGACCCAAGGGTTTTGGGAGATGGCATGACTTTCGAACGGATGCCATATATAACGACAGAGTACTGATTATGTATCAGAAGACTTTAATTATTAGTCTGACTTATTGTTATCTGTAGTGTAACGGATGCCCGTCATAAGTTTCATAAAGTATCTGCACAGCCCTGTCTGCCATGATTTCACCTGTGCCTTCAGGAAGGTGGCTGACCCAATTTGACCATAATTGGTAACCGCCCAGACCGTAACCTTTTCTGTCAGGGATATACCCAATTGCATCATTTGCAAGAGCGATAATGTAGGTATATCTGTAAGGCGAGCGTCTTTTTATGTCTAATCCCAGATCATTAAAAAGCTCTCCGGGAACTCCTACGAAAGCTATGTCGCCTATTACCATAACCTGAAGCCAGGTTTTCCTGGTTTCACCCTGATGCGGCTCAAGCTCTTCTCTTCTTTTCCTGAAACTGGCCAGAGTAGCTACGGGATCGGGATCCCAGTCAGAATCTGCCCATCTCTCTTCCTCAGAAAGGTTGCCCAGCCTTGTTCGGCAGTAATATGCAATTGCCTCCTCCTCCTTTTCGTCATCAAATTCCCTCACTTTGTATTCAAACTCCTCTTTTACAGAGATAAGTTTTTTCATATCCCTCTTTTGTGATTTTCCTAAGGCTTCACTGACGGCCTCCCTGATCCTGAATATTTTTTCATCAGTGGTTAAAGAGAAATCGTGGGTAGAACCATGAGCTCCCAGGAGGAAAATAAATTTTCCTCCATACTCATCCTCAAGTTCTTGTGCTGCCAATCCGTAAAAAGCGGGAGATAATACCCCTCTTTTGCGGGCGCCGATTGTATGAGTTGAATGATTAAACAATACTCCTTCAGGCTTTTTCTCATTATTCATGAAAGCAATAACCGGAAGCTCCGGATCAAAAGAACCTGTAGGCCTTATTGCATCACTTTTGCGTCCGTACCAGTAAATAGTGCTGTCTGAAAGCAATAACCGGCTGTTTTGTCCCACCGTGGCCTCCTGGCCAAGCCAGAAATAGATCTCAGATGCTTCAGCAGAATTCAGTTTTTGATCAGCTTCAGAAACAGCCATAAATATTGCATCTTTTAATATTTCAATAAAGGCGGGGTTATCGGTTGAAGGTCCGTGATGTGTATGGGTGGAAGTAACCAGGATGTTATCAAACGGAATATATAGTTCATTTTCAATTTTTCTGCCAACTTCATCAATATGATCTTTTTTGATTCCGATCACATCACACGAAACAATGCATAACTTAGTGCTGCCTCCTTGGATAACAATTGCAGTTGCACCCAATCTGCCCTCTTTCTGAACGTTTTCGTTAAGAGCAAACTCTTTTGCCGCCACACCTGCTTTCACATCAATAAAATCATTATTATCTTCACAATGGACGAAAATCATGGTGAAAGCCAGAAGGAATGGTGTGATTTTCGGACTTAATTTATAGTTCATTTTGAATACAGTTTTATTAAATAACTTTTATTGAGACAGGAAGACTTTGCTAAAATTGCCCAAATATAGAATTTAATATTTGTTCTATTTAAGTCCGTCATGCCAGTCAATATATAAAAATAGACAATGAAATCGGCAACTAAAAAATATTGACTAAAAATTTTTATATTTGCACCTCATTCGGGGCATTAGCTCAGTTGGCTAGAGCGTTTGACTGGCAGTCAAGAGGTCACCGGTTCGATTCCGGTATGCTCCACATGGTCAATTTGTCTATGCAGGAGTATGATTTGTCTTCATACTCCTGTTTTTAATTATTTTAACATTGATTTTTCCTGAGACATTCTCAATTAATGGCTCAGGAAATCCGGCTTACTTGCATTCATTTATAATTTTGATTGTTCCATTTGTCCTGTATATAACAGCATTTGCCCAGGCAACACCAAAGTTTCTTTTAAAGAAGATACCTACTTTTGAAGAGGCATATAAAACCTGAAATATTCAACTCGCTATTTATTAAATAGAATCTGATAAAGGTAGCCATGCTATCCAAAATAGATAAATTTCAATTAATATATTTTTCGGTTTTTAATTACAATTATTATTTTTGCTTCAAAAAGGGTAGTATGACTACACAAAATGAATATAAATTAAGAACCCTTTTCAAGGTACTACAACCAGGCTACATCGTAACTACATCATGGTTAAACGAAATGGGAATTTCAAAAGACCTAAAGAAATATTATTTAAAGAGCGGTTGGTTAGAAGCATTGGGAAGAGGTGCATACAAGAAACCGGGAGATCATGTAGAATGGCAGGGGGCAATAAATACCATACAAAAACACTCAGAAACCAAGGTCCATGTTGGTGGGTTGTCGGCATTAACCCTTCAGGGATTTAGCCATTATTTCAGGTTGACTTATGAAACGTTGTACCTTTTTACCCCGGTAAATACAAAATTGCCAAAATGGTTTTCTGATTATAACTGGAACTATGAGCTGTTTCACAAACAAAGTAATTTTTTGCCTGATGATATGGGTTTAAGGCAAATAGAAGTGAAGTCAATTCCGATTGAGATATCAGCGCCGGAACGGGCAATATTGGAGTGTTTGCTTCTTGCCCCTCAAGTGTTTGATTTGGTGGAATGCTATCAATTGTTTGAAGGACTGGTAAATTTGAAACCTAAACTTGTTTCAGAATTACTGGTCAATTGTAGTTCTGTAAAAGTAAAGCGGTTGTTTTTGTATATGGCAGAGAAAATAAACCACCAGTGGTTTCAGTTTCTGAAAACTGACAACATTAACCTTGGGAAAGGGCACCGAACGCTGGCAAATAATAGCGTTTATAATGCAAAATATATGATTTCAATACCCAAAGAACTGGAGCAGTTATGATATCACAAATATATAGGGCACAAGTCGATTTACTGTTGCAGGTACTGCCATACGTTGCAAAAGAAGAGATATTTGCATTAAAAGGAGGTACCGCAATCAACCTTTTCGTGCGCGAAATGCCTCGCCTGTCTGTAGATATTGACCTGACTTACCTTCCCGTTGATTCGAGAGACAATGCACTACGAAACATCGGGGAAGCCTTAAACAGGATAAAAGCAGATATCGGAAAAAACATACCGGAAGTAAGCGTGCATCCTGTTCCGTTACATGGTGACACTGATGTAAAACTGAATTGCCAAAGCCGGAATGCCCAGATCAAGATCGAAGTGAATACCATTACCAGAGGAAATATATTCCCAACAGAATTAATGCAGGTCGTTGATTCGGTTCAGGATGAATTTGGGAAGTTTGCTGCAATCAATGTGGTATCTCTTGCAGAACTATATGGTGGTAAAATATGCGCTGCTGTGGACAGGCAGCATCCCCGTGATTTGTTTGATGTAAAACTCCTTTTCGAAAACGAAGGATTTACCGGTAACATCTGGGAAGGTTTCAAAATAAGCCTGATAAGCCATTATAAACCGGTTAGCGAATTACTGACTCCCATACTGAAGGACCAGAAACCGGCATTTGAAAGGCAGTTCGCAGGAATGACTATAGAACCATTTACTTATAACGATTATGAAAGCACCAGAAAGACGTTAGTCGACAGCATACAGCAAAGACTCACCGATTACGCGACAAAAAGTTTCTATTAAGTTTTGAAACAGGAGTACCCGAATGGGATTTATTTCCTGATGCATTAATAAAAGAGTTGCCTGCCGTAAAGTGGAAACTGCTAAATATTCAAAAACTCAGGGAAATGAATTCAAAGAAACATGAGACAATGATAACCAACTTAAGAAATACGCTTAGATTGTAAAATATCCTTTATTCATTCCCTTTCACCAAATGTGCCAACAAAGAAACACTGTTTATAACTTAGGCTTTTTCTTCTGCATCTCAGCATCCATAAACTTCAATACAGCATCAAAATCTTCAATCAAAAAGTTCAACATTTCTCCGTTGGGGGGCCCACTTAAAATGAAAAAGTTGCAAAACTATTTTTGCAGCTTTTTTTTGCATCAGTAATTATCAAATGCTCCTAAATTGCAATTATTCTTCTAAGGTTGATCTGTTTCTATCAGATATTCTTGAGATAGTATTTTGTTTTATTTCTAAAATGCACTATTTTTAATGCAAAATAGAAATAAATAAGTTGACAACAAATTATAGAATTGAATGAATTATCTGGAATTTAAAAACAGGATGTTTGATTTAGGGTGTTTTAATACGCACCAGGTTTATGCCTGGAAACCGGATTTCGGCAGGAACAATTTTGTCCGTTGGGTTAAAAAAGGCCTTTTAATTCGATTACGGCAGGGGTTTTACACATTTCCTGAATATATAAACAAACCTGACTTTACCCTGTTCATTGCAAATCGTATTTATCGCCCTTCCTATATTAGTTTGCATACTGCCCTGGCATTTTACGGAATTATACCTGAAGCTGTGGTGCAGGTTACAAGCGTTACCTCGCTGAAAACAACAAGTTTTCAAAATGAATTCGGTGAATACGAATACAAAAGTGTGAGGAAGGAATTAATGTTTGGGTATGATATCAAACCCATTACCGGAGGACGGTCATTAAAGCTTGCCCAACCCGAAAAGGCTTTACTGGACCTGCTGTACCTATATCCGTTTTACAGAACAGAACAGGAAATGGAGAATTTACGACTTGACGAGGATTTTTTACAGGATGAACTAAATCTCCCCAGACTGGAAGATCATTTATTGAAATTTAAAAGTAAAGCACTTCATAAAAGAGTGAAATTATTAAAAAATACATACGGCTTATGATACAACTGGATTCGTTAAAAAATTTCATTCCCCCGGAAATAAGAGAGAACACCTCATTTCAAAAATATATGCTGAAAGAATACATCCAGCTACTTATTCTTGATTTTCTTTCTACAACTCCATTTATTAAAAAGATGACTTTAATTGGGGGGACATATTTAAGACTGGTAAAAGGGATTGATCGGTTTTCCGAAGATCTGGATTTTGATTGCAAAGATTTTTCAAAAGGAGAATTCATGGAAATGACAGACGCTGTAATAACCTTTTTAAAGCGATATGGACTG